>NZ_WQPQ01000037.1:57692-86008 GCF_018785365.1 Clostridium sp. MCC344
TGACTGCAGTACCCTCAATTCTCATTTTTGGATAGCTCACCAGCACCGAACATTCCTGCGCTATTCTGTGCGCATTGTCTGAGATAACCTTCCGGACTCTCTTCTGATCTGCAACTGATGTTCGCTTACCGTTGACCGGTATCTTCCGGAACTTAGTCTGCATCTCAGTCTCTCCTTTGTATATCCGCTCATACACGTATAAGAAACCTCTTGCCATATCGCTTATCCTTCCTCTTCGTCCGCTACAATCTTTGCCTTTTCTCCGGTATCTTTGATCTCAAGCATCACGCCAGGCTTCAAATATGCGATCGCTACCGGATGCCCGAAGAAATCCTTTGCAGCTCTTCTCAGTTTTTTCTCATACTTTGCCATCTTCTTTGCAGCGTGTGCTCTTACCCATTCTCTCGCAAATTTCGCCTGTTCCATATCGCTCTCCGGTGTATTCATATTGCCTCCTTACCACTCGTCAATGTCTATCCATTTATCCGTGCCTTTTTCCTTGACTTCAAAATGATACTCGTCATATTTGCATTCAACTCCGAATATATCCGTATACCTTGTGCTAATGTATGATCGTATCTCTATCCCATACACTTCGCCTACATACTTTAATTCTTTGTCTATAGCCTCTTTTATTTCTTCCGATTCGCTGTAATAGCTGTCACCAGCTGGATTCCCGAATCTTTCTGCCACTCTTCTGCAGGAATCCAACACTCGTATCCTAAGCGTTTGTTTCCTTATCTGTCCTTTGAGTTCGTCTTTGACGATTGCACGTATTCTTTTTTCAAATAGCATACTACCTCCTATTTGGTTTCTTGATTTTCTCAATCTCCTGCAGGGAAGGTTTGCCTACGCACTTCTCCATTCCAGCCGCCAGTTCCTTTGCTCCTTGGTTATTCTTCTCAATCTCATTTGCCAGGTGGCGCAGGACTAAAACAATCAGTCCTGCATCATTCTTGGCGTATGGAGATATGCTGTCTATAACCCTCTCTGAGTAATACTGCAGGCCGTGGCTTACCAGGTTCATTGCCTGCTTGGTCTTGCCCTTTGCAATCAACTCATTGCCTCTGTCTACATAACTGCTCACTCTTGGTTTCATCAGTCCCATATCTACTCCTCCGGATCTTCGTAATCGTAACCTTCTGTGTCTGCATTACCCAGGATGTCGTCGGTAATATCCTCCGGCTCTTCCTCGTTAGGTTCCTCGTCCGGTGTATCTCCCGGCTCTTCGCCGTTCTCTTCCGCCTGTGTTTCTTCCCCAGCAGGCTTGGTGTCTGTTTCCTCTGTCTTCGCAGGCTTCTCTTCGTCTGCCGGTCCAGGTAACGCCGGTCTCACATCTGCATCGATGTATGTACCGTCGATAATATCCTCGTTTCCTTCGCCTTCCCGCTTCTGACCTTGCATGAAGTCTGAATCAAAAATCGTTCTCTGCTGGGTGTTCGCAATCGGCTGTAATACATAACAACCAGTCTCTTCATCCATAACCATCTCCATCTCGTTGTTGAGATTTCCGCCTTTCTCGTCGGTAATCTTTACTGCAGATGTGACTTTGTGCTTGAACTGCGGCTTGCTAATCTCCCTGGACTCTCCCTTGATATTCGGGTCGTAGTTCGGGATAAATTCCTTCACCATGGTAACGTCAATCTTAATTGTCATACTTCCTTCGTTGGACTGCTTCTCAATCATGTTTCCAAGAAGTCTCTGCAGAACAAAATTCATATCGTGCTTCATATTCTCGAAGGTATTGCTGTCGAAATCCAATTTCTTGTCAAAATCATTCATCACTTACTCTCCTTTGCAATCTTGCCGTATTTGATATTGTTCTCATTCATAAAAGCAATCAGTTTCCCCAGCTGCTCCTTAGTTCCGTCTGCAAAGAAACGTACTCTGTACTTCTTTTCCCGCTCAGGTTCTTCTTTTGGTGCAAACGGATCAACCACCTGCGCTGCTGGTGCCGCCTGCGTTTCTCCGGCTACTGCCTGGGCGAATGCCGATTTTTCAATAGACTCAATCGCCTTACCCATTTCGGACTGAGGTTCTGTCTGTTCGACTTCTGCGGCGGCTTCCTGTGCTTTCTTAGCTTCTGCCGCTTTACGCTCCGCTTCTTCTGCCTCACGCTTTGCCTGCTCCTCAGCTTTCTTCTGCTTGCGGATTTCTTCCTGGCGTTTTCTCTCAGCTTCTTCCTCGGCCTTACGGCGCTTGTCTGCTTCCAGTTTTTCTTCCAGGTCTGCCAGCCTCTTGTTCTCTGCCAGTGCCTTGCTGAGGTCCAGGGTCTTGATATACACATCCTTCGCATTCAGCTTATACTTACTATCCAGGCTGTCGATAGTCTCCAAATCCGTCTTAACCGTGTCGATCTTGTCCACGATTTCCTTCTGTGCGGTTACCAGCTTATATGTCTGATTAAGGTAACGGCTGTCGAAAATCTTTTCAAACGGCAATACCTCGGCCAAATCTCCGATATTTTCATCGTAGGTAGCCTTGATAGCCTCTTTCTTTTCTTCCTTCTGTTTTTCCTCGAACGCCTTTACCTGCTGGTCGATCAGTGCGACCGGCTCATTGATAAGTGCCGTGATTTCATTTAACTCTGCCTCGAACACTGCATAAGGTTTATTGATGATGTTCTTTACCTGTTTTCTTCTCTCCTCAATAGCCTTAATGAGCTTGTTCAGCTCTGCCCTGTCATTCTTCGCTGCCTTAATGTTTTCCTCGGTGTAAACCACATTCTCGTAACCAGCAATCTTGGCTCTTACTGCAGCCTCCAGCTCTTCCTTGTTCCACTGAATGCGTCTGAGAAAACCATCCTCTGTCGGGTTAATCAGTCTGAACTCCATTTTCCCTGCCGGTACTACCGCTGTCTCAACAACTTCTGCTTCCACTGTTTCAGTTTTCTTTCTTCCTGCCATTGTCTACCTCCTAAATTTGATCCGGTCCTACGACCTTTATCATCACATCAACCCTCGGCGTTTCTGAGTAAAACTTCCTTACCTGTGCGTCCACGACTGCTGAATCATCGTGGTACGCTACCAGGTTTAGACTGTCGCAAACAATCTTGCCGATATTATCCCAGTCCGGCTTCTTGGTTGGTCTGATCCTGTGTTCCAACATTTCCCTGCGCTTCTTCTTGCTGGTGGACTTCGGAATTTCGTAATATGCAATTATCCTTACATCCAGCATTGCCCCTTCCGGAAACATCTTTCCTTTGGCTGCTCCGTTATAAAACAGCTTCACCAGGTTTTCATAACTGGTGGTCTCTTTCGGAGTGTACGTCTTGACATACGCCCCTGTTCTTGAAAACTTCGGTCTCTGTTTCCCGAATGGCTGTCCCGGTATTGTAAAACGAATCTGCTTCATATCTTCATCCACTTTCTGCCTCCTATGCCTTGTCGCCAATCTCGGCCGACATCTTATCCGTCACCTTCTTGGCTGTCACCTTCGTTTTTCCGCTTGTTGCTTTGTAGAGTTCTGCCTTGTCTGTGCCTTCCTCCACATACACCTTCAAGTAGTAATCTAACTGCTTTCCGGTCTCTGTCTTTTTTCTCTTCCCTGGCCCGACGGTATAACCGTTCTCGTGCAGGATTGTCGTAACCGTCTTGCGATCTTCCAGCTTGTCAATGCTAATTTCTGCCACCTTAATCAATCCCATGCTGTTATTCCTCCATTAAATTCTTCATGGCATCGAACCTCTTCGACGCCGCCTTTTCTCTCCAACTTCTGCCTGCAAACCTTACCGGAAAGCACATCTCAAATATTCTGTCGTAGATACGTCTGTATCGAATGTCCTCTGTCTCCTGCATATCCTTCAATGTCATATTCGTAGTGAGGATCAGCGGCTTTCCGGATAAATACCTGCTGTCGATGATGTTGTACACCTTCTCTAACGCATAATCGGTACTTCTCTCTGCTCCCAGGTCGTCGATAATCAGCAGCTTTGCTGCATTCAGTCCCGCCATTATTCTCTCTTCCTCGTCGGGGTTGCCCTGGATGTTCTGCAGTATCTTCACGAATGATGTCATAACCACCGGGATCATCTGATCCAGCAGCTCATTCGCAATACAGGCGGCCGTGTAACTTTTCCCGGTTCCGACCGTCCCCCAAAACAACATCCCTTGGCGTTTCTCGTACATTTCATCAAACCTTTTCACGTAATTGCCTGCAAGGTTGTAGATTTTCTGATTGTCTCCGTTCACCTGGTATCCGTCCAGCCTTGCTGCTTTCAGCTTGGCATCCATAAGACTGCTGGCTTTCAGCCTTTCCAAGCGCTGCATTTCCTGCCTCTTCTTTTCTTCCTCTTCCTTACGCTTGTTCTCCTCAACCTTGCACTTGCAGATGCATGGAACGATCATCTCCTTGTCTCCGGTAAAATCCGATGCAGGCAACCTGGTCTGCTTTTTGGTTCTGCAGACTCCGCAGTAAAGCAGTCCGTCTTTGCCGATGTAGTCGCCCTTATTCTGCTCTGTCTCGAATGCTTCTGCAGGTAAAACCTTCTGCAAATCCAAATTCATCGTCACTCACTCCTTCCAAACGGATTCTCATTGTCGTCGTACTCAGCTTCTCTCTGAACCGGCTTGTCCTTTGGCAGATAGTCCAGGAACGGCGTTGACTCTCCTAAGAATGTCTTGCCGTGCTTTATGTACATTGTCTCCGTTCTCTGCTTCTTGCACTGTGCCGCATAGTTCTTTACTGCTTCATACAACTGCTCATGTGAGAAACCATCTTCCAGGCGTGCCTTATACTTCTTGTATGCCTGTCCTTTATCAACCTTCCTTGGGTACGCCTCCCACAATTCCTCGAAATCCGTGGTGTAATTACCAATCGCCTTATTTGACTTCTGTTCTGCAGGTAGTACCGGTTCTTTCGACTCCGGAAGTTCCGGTGTTTCTGTGCTTTCTCCTGCCAGTGCTTCCTTCTCGGCCTTCATGCGGTTGTAATATTCTCTCTGCCTGTCAGCCTCACTGGACGACTGGCCGATGAAGTTCTGAATATCCATCATGTAAATTGCTCCGTTATCTAGCATCTCGATTAAATCCAGCTTCTTGAATACATCCAACGCTTTCTCGACGGTGCCTACCTGGTGCCCTGTCAAAGTTGCCAGGATTTCCGGCGTGTACGGAATCACATTTCTATACATCAACCTGCCGGAATTGCTCAGGCTTTTCAGATAGAGTTTCAGCAGGATATTGCTGTATAAATATCCATCCTTCATGCTCTCCAAAATCTTCATCTCGTCCGTGTCGAAAAAGTCCTCTTTCAGCTTTAGGTAGTAATACTTTCTGTTGTCTGCCATTCATTCACCGCCTATCTCCTTAAATGCCTGCTGTCAAGTCCATAATCGAGATCGGCTTCTTTAACACTCTGTTGTGTCTGCAGCAATCGCACAATTCGCATCTGTCCGGTTCAACCTCTCCGTTCTTGACTCTGAGGATTCTCGGCATATTCATCTCTACCATGTGCAACGCTTCCTGCAGGTAGTTGTCTGTTACGTGGATAATGCGGATGTCCGGCTCTGTCTGCTTCGTTGCTCCTGCAATGAAGAACGGCAACTTCTCGCCGGTATTCTGTCTCACGATTTCCTGGTAGACCGCACCCTGGATGTCGTAACCCCAGTAACGGACAAAATCGAGGTAGCCGATGTCTTTTACCCACTTCAAATCCGTAATGGATGCCATAACCTTCAAATCAACGATGGCCACTCCCGGAATGTATGAGTCCATCTTAATCTTCCACTTCGCTCCGAACAGTTCTCCTGTCATAATAACCTGCTTCTGACCGCTCATATACTTCATGAAGTATTCGTCTCGCTCGATACGGGCGATGATTTCCTCTGCCTGCTTGAAGTTCGCCTTTAGCTCTCCCTTCTGAGTGAAGATTTCCGGATTGTCCTTTTTGAACTGTTCCAGGCTTCCCTCAAAATAACTGTCTACATAACTTCCTACCAGCAGCGCTGTACTCTTTTCGTCCTCCCAGCGTCCGTTCAATTTCTCCATTCCGTAGAACTCGCAAGGCATTTTGCCGTAGGTTCCGGCAAAATCCTTGTACCCCGATACGCTCATGTACTCCTGGTTAGCCTCCTGGCTATAATAATTTTCTGATGTCAGCTGCATTCTTCTTCCTCCTATTCAACCTCTTCCAAATCTAAGCCACCGATCTGTTGTTCCTCTTCTTTATGCTCGATATTACCGAACGGGTCCTGTGCCTCTACGATGTCCGGCTGGTTGTCACCGTAACTTCCTTCGCCGTCCTCGTCGTAAACCTTCTGATCGTCCTGGATTGCTCTCTGCATATCCACTGACAAAATACCCCACTTGCTGAGGAGCATCTTGATAACCGTCTTTAATGCCATTGCCTCAAAATCTGTCGTCCACGTACTGCCCTTCTTGTTATTTTCCAGGTCGTATCTGTACGCTGTCGAATACTTGCGGGCATGGTTCTCAACCTCTGCCGTTGTCATAAACAGTTCTTTTCTAAAACCGGTCAATAACTTAAACCAAGCATAATAGCCAGCGATGTTCTCCGATTTTCTTTCGACTCTCTGCGTACACTTCGAGAAGTCCGTCACAAACTCAACCTCTCCGGTAATCGGATTGTATGAAACCAGCTCGTCCTTATAGACAACCGAGTAGTTCATCTTTTCATAATATCCGGAGCGGATCGCCAGCTGGATAAATCCCTTGTACATCATCTGAAACTGTGCTTCCGGATGTTTCTCCCACTGTCTCGTCTGCTGATTGTACTTATTGTTGTTGTAAGGCACGATTGCCGCAAACCCTAAATTGCTGTCAATCGGCAAATCGTAGGTTGCTGCTACAAACGCTGCGCTCATGATCGTTGTTGCCGGGCATTTCTTTAACTGTGCTGATCCAGCAACCACATTCGTAATGGATGCTAAAAACTGCGGTGCTTTCTGCCCTAAGACTTCCGTAAATTTCTTCTTTACTGCGTCCTGGGAAATCATGCTCTTAACCTGCGCTGCTACACTTAACTGCGTTCCCTGCTGTGTTGCCACTGCATTCTGTTCTGCCATACTACCTTTCCTCCTTTTCTGCTTCCGTGAGGCTTTCGCCACACAACTTTAATATTTCTTCTGCGCTCATATCATCCACGCATTCTTCGCAAATCTTCCCTTCCGGAGAATCCCAAAACTTATCTCCTACCAGGATTCCGTACCCGCATTTCACGCATTCGTGAACCGGTACCGGCTCCGGTGCGTTCGGGCATCTTGGATGGCATGGGTTCATACCGCATTCTGCACACATATTCCTTCTGCCTCCAATCTTCTCAAAAACGTCGTAGCGTTTACCGAGCATCTGAACAGATAGTTCTTAACCTCGTCCTTGAATAACAACGGCAGGTATTCCTCTCTGTTCTCAATCTTGCTTATATCCATCTTCCGGTTGCACAACCATAAGATTTGCTCAGCCTCTTCATCTGAGATGTGAATTTCTTTCTCTCTGTACTCGTCTACGATTTTCTGCAACTCTTCGCTCATAGGCTTTCTCCTCTCTCCATTCTTCGATGAAGTCCGGCAGGTACATTCTCGCCTCATTTACGAAATATCCGACGATCAACACCACTGGTAAAACCAGCCACTCACCGCCGTAGGCTTTATAGCCTCTCTCGATGTACGCTGCTTCAACCGATACTTTTGTGAGGACCAGTCCCAGGCTTACCCAAAACCAATACAGTCTCACAAATCTTCTGACTTTCTTTCTAAATCTTCTCATACCGCCTGTTCCTTTCACTTATAGAAGTAATGCTTGCCGTACTTGAAAAGAAATTCCAAATTCTCGCTGTGCCACTTACTGTCGCTCTTGCTCTCAAAATACAAAGCATCCTGGCTTTCATTCCAATGGTCTACCTGGATCAGCTTCAATGCTTCGTAGCACTCTTCGTCCGGCTCTACTGCGTCGTATCTTCCGTTTGCTACTGGACTGAACTGGTTCTTCTGAAAAATCACTTCCTCGATTGTGTCCGGGAACTCATCGCTCCAAACTCTGTTGAGGACTACCAGCATAACCAGTGCCTTTCCTTTCACGCCTTCACTCTCAGCTTCGGCCATTGCTATCTTGCATAGCAGGTAAGAATCGTCCTTGTCCCAATCCATACTTGCAATCAACGGTTCTTCTGTCTCAACTGCCTTTGCTGTCTCCGTTGGCTGCGTTGCCTCTTCAACCTCCGGCATATACGTCGTCTCTGCCACTTCCTCTGTGGCTATGTAGACCGGCCGGCTTTTTTCTTTCTCCTGCCCGAGCGTTTCTGAAATGCCACTTACTGCAAAACAGGCAGCTCCGACCATCGTTGCCATTCTTGCCGCAAACAATATTCTTCGCTTACTTGCTTTCTTCAATTCTGAACTCCTTTCCGGCGTTGCTCCGGCTTACTTGCCGTTCAAATACTTCTCTCCGGCAATTTTCATTTCACTTATTACCTCTGCCATCTTTTCGAGCTGCCCGATGATTTTTTCCAAGGCTGGTAATTCGTCCTTTGTGATTTTTCCATCTGCAGTTATCTCGATCAGACTGTCTCGCATATTCTTCAATGAATCCTCATTGAAGTTCTGCAAAAGCCTTAATGCAATTCCTTCTAAACTTTTCTCTTCGGTTGCCAGTGGTAGGAATCCGTGTACCGGGCATTCTCGCATACAGTACCCAGTAATCAATTCCGGGGCGTTGTAGAGGTCAGCCATAAGCACCACCTTGTCCACCGGGACAACCTTCGTATTGCCAAGCTCATAATCTGCCAATGTTGAAACCGATATTCCCAACAGTTCTGCAGCTCCTTCACGGCTCCATAGTCTCTCGTTGTATGTTGCCGCCTTTTTCCTGGCCTGGAAATACATATTTGTGTTCTCGTTTGTAGGGCCTCTTCCCATTTCTTGTTACCTACCCTTCCGCTATAATTTACTTATCAGCTGGAACAGCGACCAGGTGGATTCCGAGCAGGTTATTCACCCCGCTTACGATTGCTTCGTTCATCATCTTGCCGTTAATTACCAGTGACAGCCGATCCCTGGAGACATCCAGCTGCTTCGCCAGCTCATTGATGGTCATGCTCTGTTTTACCAGTTCCACCTTCACTGTCTGGCACCATTCATCGGACGGTGTTTCGGTTCTCTCCGGCAGTCCTTCCGTTCCAAGCACTTCGTTGATCTTCTCAGCGATTACCTTGTAACTTGAATTGGAATATCTGCCGTTGACTACCTGGGAAACAGTCGCATTGCTGTAACCGATTTTTTCGGCCAGCTGCTTCAATGTCATATCGTGGTCGATTACTGCTTTTTTAACAGCTTTGCCCCACTGTGATGTTTCCTGCTTCATGCTTGCGTTTCACTCCTTTCTCGCATTTGTGTAAAAACTATTTATCTTTTCTGATTTGCGTGCTATAATGTAAGTAAACCTCTTTACAAACTCGCAAACAGACGCGCGAAATACAAGTACAATCTCTCGGCTCGCAACTTTGAGTTGTTTTGTATTTCATGTATTTATTATAGCACGTATCTGCGAGTTTGTAAATGTTTTTGCTCTTATTTGCGTATTATTTTTACCACGGAGGTTGCCTATGGAAATCATCGAAAGAATCACTGAAACCCTTGAAAAAACGGACAAAAAGGCTACTGATCTGTGCGACCGCCTCGGCATTCGGACATCTACGATGTCTACCTGGAAAACTCGCAATAGCGACCCGCCAGCGAAATACATCAAACCGATTGCAGACTTCCTTGGCGTGTCAGTTCATTACCTATTGACCGGCGAAGAGGCTCCTGCCCGCAAGCTCACCACTGCAGAAGAGGACGAACTTCTCGAACTGTACCGGGCATTGCCACAGAACAAACAATTTGAGTTTATCGGGGAACTCAAGGGATTTCTGAAAGCCTATACAGAGTCTCAGAAATACCTCGACAAAGAAAAAAGATTATCAGTTTAGAATGGTACCGGCTTTACGGCCGGTACTGAGGAGATGTGCCTATGAATAACAAATACTTTGAGCTGGCACGCAATGAGGAGAGGTCCGGGAACGATGCCGCTGCATTACTTCTTTATCTCTCCTCTTTTTGTGACAGTTGCAATCACGGCACCAGGAATCGCTCCTACGGTGTCGTAGCAAAGATCCGGCACCTGCAGCACCGGCTTATGCTCACTGACCTGCAGTTGTTCGGATTGGTTCACTCATACGGTCCGCTTACGGACTCTGAGTGCAAGAAACTTTTAGACTGTTCCATACGCGGTACCGGTATCTCCGGTTACGCCTATGGATATTAACAAATTCTCAGAGCGTCTTTCGCATTGTATGCAGGAACACCACTTGAACGGTAACGACCTTGCCGCTCTTTCCGGTGTGACTGCCGCTACAATCTCACGCTACCTCAACGGACTGCGGACACCGACCGTCGATAATGTCATTCTACTAGCTGATGCCCTCGATGTGTCCGTAGATTACCTTCTTGGACTGCATAATGTCCCGGACGATAAAATGCTCGTGTCCTTGTATTCCGTCGCTTCCAGCGACGATAAGCGTGTCCTATGGACGCTCCTGGAAAGATACGGAGGAAACCATGGAACAACTAAACGGCAATGAACCATTTACCCTGCACGGTTCCGATACTTCTATCATGCTGCAGGATTTTTGGCGTTGGGCGTATTCTGATCTGCTCAACAATACCCACCGTGGAGTGCTTGCCGAATTTCTCGTGCACTCTGCCCTGGAAACAAAAGATGTCGCACGTGCCGACTGGTTACCGTTCGACCTTACTTCTCCTTCCGGTCTCCGGATTGAGGTCAAGTCGTCTGCTTATCTGCAGGCGTGGACTCCGGAAGATGTGTTCTCGCAGATTAGCTTCGACATTGCAAAGAAATTTGCCTGGGATGGAGCTACCTACGCCTCTATGGCTATGCGTAACAGTGATTTGTATGTGTTCTGCGTCTTTACCGCTCGTACACGTGATGTTTCAATTCTTGATCTCGACTACTGGGACTTTTATGTTCTACCTACCTCGGTTCTTAATGAGAAGGTGCCGGAGCAAAAAACAATCACGCTCTCTTCCCTCCTTAAACTCGAACCAGTAAAAACGGATTTCACCGGCCTGCCTGCGGTTGTGGAATCAGTAAGGTTACCGAATGAAGCTACCTAACGGCTACGGCAGTGTGACAAAACTTTCCGGAAACCGCCGTAAACCTTACCTGGCTCGTGTTACTCTCGGCTGGATCACGGACGAACAGACCGGAAAGACCGTACAAAACCGTGTTCCTCTTGGAACATTCAAGACTAAGAAGGAAGCTCTGCAGGCACTCGCTGAGTATGGAGCTAATCCTTACGATATACAAAATGCCGCTATGACCCTGGCGGAACTCTACGACAAATGGACTGCAGCTTACTTCCCTACCCTGGAAAGCGAATCATCCTGCCGTACCATCAAGTCAGCGTGGAGTTACTGCCACGCAATTGCCGGGATGCGTGTTAAGGATCTGCGTGCCCGCCACATCAAAGGCATAATGGAAGATGGCTACATCATTCCTTCACGTGGAGCCAATAAGGGCGAAAAGGTGCTTGCGTCTGCAGGTACCAAATCCCGGATCAAGTCTATGTTTAATTTAATGTTGGACTATGCGCTCGAATATGAGCTTGTTGATAAGAACTACGCCCGCACATTTGAACTGTCGGACGACATCATCAAAGAAAAAGAAGAAGCAAAGCGTGGCCACATCATCTTCCAGGACTCAGAGATGCAGACGCTTTGGGGAAACGTCGGCAAAATCCGGTTCGTGGACTGGGTTCTCATACAGTGCTACATGGGATGGCGACCGCAAGAACTCGCCATATTGGAACTAGAGGACGTGCATCTTGACGAACGCTATATTGTCGGTGGTATGAAAACACAGGCCGGGCGACACCGTATGGTGCCTATCCACCCGAAAATATTTGACCTGGTTAAGAAAAACTACGACTATGCCCTTGAACTTGGAAGCCACCGGCTCTTTAATGATCCGGATTCTCCGAAGGGCGGCATGTCAATCACCTACGACAAATATGCCGGCCGTTTCGATAAAGTGATCGCCGCTCTCAAACTCAGAGACGATCATCGACCGCATGACCCTCGAATGACATTCATCACCATGGCAAAGAAAGCCGAGGTTGACGAATACACTATCAAAAAACTTGTCGGTCACAGAATCACCGACATAACAGAGGCGGCTTATACAGACCGTGACTTAGAGTGGCTCAGAGCCGAACTGGAAAAGATGCCGTAACCCTCGTGGTTGCGGTATTTCCGCTTTCTGCAGGTAGCTAAAAAAGTGTTACCTTCTCTGTGTTTCCTACTTGTTACCTACCGGTTTCCTACTTTCCCATTTTCACCACTTTTTACAGCATCTCACACCCGATTTCATTTTTTCCACTTCCAGGCACAAAAAAGTACCGCAATCGCTGTGATTACGGTACTTCCTGGATTTAACGTCTTTTCAATTTGTAAAGTCTATTTAGAACTTACCAGCCTTTGCAGCTTCCCGAGAAAAAACTGTTTTCCGGATATCAGCTCCGGCGCCTTATCTTCCACAAATGCCCGCAGTTCATCCACCTTTCCAGATCCAATCTTCCCGACGGCGATTCGCCCATGATGATAGAAAAAGCAGTTCTTTCCGACTACACGGACATTATCATCCAACACAAGCTGTAAAGCATGATGAGCCGTTTTTTCATTGTCGATAGCTACGTTTAATACCGTCTTATTGACGTCCTGGTGCGCCGATGTCACGTAGATGCTAAGACCAATGGAGACGATCTCGGTACTGCCCCTGTACTCCACCAGGAAGGAACGGTATGGGCCGGAAAACTTTCCGCCGGACGCATTCCCGTATTCCAGAAGACGCACCCCTAAGTCCTCTTTCATCTTAAAAAGTCCATAATTTCCTTGTGGGAACCGATGCTCCGGGTAGAGCAGACACTCCCAGAGGTTTGTTGCCGCTTTCAGGACTGGCTCCGGTGTAGCGTCACCCATCTCAGACCAGATGTAGTCCTTCCACCTGTTTCCATCCATAATTTCTTTCCAGGTAAGACGTTCCGGAATTTCCAATGGCTTTAAATATGTATATGCTCCCTGCAGGATCTTTTCGTATGGCGGCAGCCCATCAACCGGCTGATAGTCACCGGTTTTCTCATCATAATGATAACAGAACGTCTCCACTCCATTTGTCATGACCATGTAATAGCATCCCAGCTTATCGGAATAATCCACCATCTGATCGGACGTCTTTACTCCAAGGAGCGTGCCCGGAGCCTTGCATTCAATCACGACCAGCGGATGAATCAGGTGATCTTCCGTCGATATGGCATCCACGATAATGTCCGCTCTCCGCCTGGTATCAATGCCATAATGAGACAGGTGTTCCTCCACCCGAATCATATCGGCCGGCACTTCGCATTCGTGCAAAAGCCACTGGATCACCTGCTGTCGAACGGTCTCTTCCGGTGTAATATAGATCAGCTTCTGCCGTACCGGGTCCAGGTAGCACTCCCTGTCATTCCGCCGGAACACAGGAGGCAGTTTTTCTTTTGTAAAATCCATCGCTTACTACGCCTTTCTGCTTTTGACACTTTTCTTTTGTGCTGTCGCCTGGTAACTCCAGTCAATCAGATTTTTGATGGTCTCATCATTCTCTGAGTCTGCAAGTAAAATCGAAAGCCAATTTTCCTTGTTCATATGGTATGCAGGATAAAATCCTTGCTGCTGCCGCAGATAACTGGAAAGGACAGGATCACATTTGACGTTCAGAATCTCAACCTGTTTTCTGGGAGAAAGCCCAAGTTTACCTCCATCTACCGTCATAATGAGTCCGTACCATTTGTTGTTATCAGCATGGCGAAGCACCGCGTTATTGTGATTCCAGGGATAATCCGGTGCTGTGTGATACTGCCTGCGGCAATATTCCAATACTTCTTCTCTTGTCATTTCTTTACACTCTCTTTGATCGGATATTTTTTACTAAGCATCTTCAGCTCTTCCAAAATATCTTTCGCTGTCTCCACGGTGAACGACTCTGCAAGCCGGCGATCCTTCCAGATTCCATCCGTGGTATCATACACAAAACTAATACCGATGCCAATATCCTCTCCAACTTTCATGAAAGAGAACTTCAAATACGGTTCCAAAAATTCAGACACATATAAGGACTCTTCGCCATTGATAACCTTCTCCAGTTCTCTAATGACGTCGTATAGTTCCCACGTTAAAAGGCATGGATCTGTATATTCCTGCGAGCCATCGGAATCTGAATATGTAATCTTAACCATAAGCCAATTGGCAGCATAATCACCATCGCCATCTGGTTTTTCCCATGGATATTGATAGCTGTCAATACTGAATACGATTTCTTTTCCCTGATTACGGATATTCATAAGCCAGCCTCTTTTCTACCTGATTCACTATATATGCTCCAATTACCTAACTATCTTCTTTACCTTATCGATTCCACGAATGATATGCTGATTGCAACAGTTATCCCAGTCAATGATGAGACCGCCCTTTTCCTCTACGCTGCGGACAGTTCCACGGGTACCGATCGGCAATTCTTCCGGTCTATCCGTTTTAATCAGTTCAATTCTGGTGCCTTCCGGGTATACGAGTTTCAGCCTCTTAACAATAATTTCTTCTGCGTACATCAAAAACCTTCCTGCCTACTTTGCTGTCAATTCCTGATACATCTTCATAAGAGCTGCCACACAGCTGCTTTCCGTGGTAGTTTTAATGTCAAAACCATGTATGATCTAAATGGACCTGTTCTTCGAACGTAATAAACTGCTCTGCATGATCCACACCGTATACGTCATGCAACAGGGACAGCCAGAAGGACTGGCTCTCTCCCTTTTCATATCCTTTTCCGCTCCAATACTCCGCAAATGCTTTTGCGGTTGCTTTCTGTTGCGTATCTGTCATATTCATTTTCCCCTCTTTTTTCTTACAAGAGGACGTATTCTTCTTTCCCACTATGGTCCTTCACAATATCCCAATAGTCACGGCATACGGCCTGAATATACGGTTCCGCATCATCCCGGGAGCACTCTTTCACGCTTCCAGTCTGCCTGTCAAAGAGGACCGTGAAGAAGTTTTCCCGGTCTCCTTCGATGTGTACCTGCATTGAGACGCAGTCTGCCGCTCTTTCAATGTTCCTTATCGTTATCATGGTTATCCTCTCCATAGACATATTCCAAAATATCGCCCGGCTGCACTTGTAAGAGCCCGCATACCACATCGAGCGTATGGATCCCCTGAATATGCCCCTTGCGGAACGCCTGTATGGCTGATTCGCCAATGAGTTTTTCACTACGGAGGCGATGGCTGCTATATCCGGCTTCCTTCAATGCCCTTAATATGTCTATCTTACATTTGATCGTCACCAGCACCCCCTCAATTCTTTATACACTATTATCAGTATAAGTCCAATTTACGATCCTGACAATCCGTTTCCACTATTTTCAGTATATTCGGGAAATAATATTTGATAATACACTAAATATAGTGTATAATGAAAGTAGATAAAAATAGAATTCTCTCGATTGACGGTTATGAAACCAGAAGGATGCATTCGTTGCATCATGTCAATTGAGGAGGGTTCATATTATGAGAAAAATTTTTAAATCTGTTTTAGCCATCACACTGTCTACAATCTTTGCATTTCCTGCGCAGGCCGCAACCATGGAGAGCATTGCGAACGCCGATTCCAGATTCCACTATGATGGTACTACTCTTACAGCTACCATAAAATCTGCAGAGACTTTTTCCTATGAGGAAATGGCGGATTCTTTTTTTAACGCAACACGTACCTGCTCCGGATACGAAATACCGGAATACTACGCAGAATACCGCACTAATACGGTTATTTTCGATCAGAACAAGGCAAATATGATCATTGAGCGCACTACCTGGACAGATGAATGGGTAAAGGCAAACGTGCCGAATACTGCAACATATGTCATGACCAGAGAGCAGGCAAAAACGGAAGTCTTTACTTACATCAGCACCAATTATGAGTACAGCCTGGATATTCTCGGTGATTTGGATAAAGAGCGTGACGCATCGGATGCGTATTCCCTAATTGCAAATAATACCGGCGTCTGTATCGCGTTTTCCTGTGCATTCCGTGCCATGTTAGAGTCGGTACCGTTCAATCCGTCTACGGGGCTTGTAGACTGGAATTGCGTCGAGCCGGACCATATCCGGGTATCGATCGTTGAAAACGGTAAGCATATGTGGAACGCGATTCAGAACGCTCAGGGTACCTGGGGCTTTTATGATACCGCATGCGCAAGCAAATACCGTGAATCCATGATGGCATTCTTCGATCTCCTGGGCGGCCAGGTTTATGACTGTTATGGTGAAAAAATCTGGCATTACTAATTTGTCCTGAAGTTTGTTATTCATCCTCTCCCAGACTTCCAACCAATTTGGTGGAAGGTTGGTTTTATGGATCCTGTTCGATAAGCAGGGGCCATTTTTTCTGGCTAATTATCCCATTCGTCATTTTTTGACAAGTGCCCCCACATTTCCTGTCCTGATTCCGCTTTCTGTGGTACAATTATATTTATGCAAAGGCGAACTCTGTTTTCGCCATACAATGGGGAAGGGAAAACTATAGAATGAGAAAAGAAGTAAATTACATTGAGGAATACCGTGAACTGTGGAGCGCTATGAAATCAACCGATACAACCCCTATGCCGGAAATCGGTGAATGGCGGGATGAGATGAAGCTCTGCTTGGATTACAGCGATCTGGAATCATCGCAGTATAAGCTGGTAAAAAATACAGATAAATGGCACAAAGTCGTTGATATTATCTTTCCATGGCTTTCGATGATCGCAGAAACACAGGGCGCGCATGTCATTATGGATATTGACGATAAGACATTTTACGGCAGCATTAAAATCATGTCAGAGGCTCTTGTTATGATCAATATGAGCGATTCCAGGGATAAAGATATTTTCGCGGCCATGACACAACTTGCCGACGATGTGTTTATCAGTTCCGAAAACGGTTTGGCGATCCTCACATGCACCTTTTCTCTTTATGACCGCGTGAAAATTTCCGATAAAACAGATGAATTGGACCAGATTAAAAATAATATTGCTCTGCTTCGAAGCAAACAAGGAAAGAACCGTATATTCGATCTGGATTAAAACAACGAAAGCTGCTCATATTCCTGCCTTCGGTCAAGCATCGGCGGTACTTTATAGAGCAGCTCTTCTGCTTTCTGCCAGTCTCCGATCCATGGTCTGATTTCATCCGTCGTCAGTACCAGAGGCATCCGGTCATGCACCGGGGATACAGACGTATTTGGTGCCGTGGTTAGAATCGTAAACTGATTGCCCTTATCGGATGGCTGCCAGATACCGGCCATATAAAGGATGCACGAATCTGGCATAGTGAATGATACCTGTTCCTTACTTTTCGTCCACTCATAAAATCCGGCTGCCGGGATCACGCAGCGGCAGTTCCGGATACTGTTTCGGAAAGATACCTTTGTTGTGGCTGTTTCCACACGGGCGTTGATAAGCAGACCGTCCTGATATGGTGATGCGAAGCCCCAGCGCATCTGTTCTGCGTAGATTTCCTTTCCTCCAGACAGAACCAATGCAAAATCCGTCGGGCGCACATCGCCTAACCGTATATTCAACTTTGCCTCATCAATCCCATGGCAAATCTTCCGGATTTCATTCCATATCCCGTCATCTACATAATATCTTCCACACATAGGCTCCTCCTACACCAGCATGACCCACTTGCATGCCTCCAGGTAAAAAATCAACTTAAACTGCCGGGTCAATCCACCGACAACTGCTTCACATCCGTATTCCCGGCTCGGGATACCGGAAAAGTTCTTGTTTTCCGTGTACTTTATCAGAATATCCCTGACCGTCTGAATATCCCCATTATCATCCTCAAATTTAAAGTACTGAGGCATGGCCTTACCGGTTGCTGTAAACCATGTCGAGCATGCAATGTGATACATATTACCCTTTGGCACACCACTATCCGTTTCAACTCCGTATTTGGTCGCATCTGCAAATCCTGCCATGCGCATCAACTCCTTACATTATAATACGCGCTCTTTGGTGTAATCAACCGTACGTTTTTCGCGGCTGATTCCTCCTCCCATATGATCAATTTCCGCTTTGCCTGGAGAACTTATGAAGCAGGCGCGCTTGATACTGTCCATACCGTATCTCTTACGAATGGAATCCACAGCGCATTCCAGTTTCCGCGCTTTTTCATAGTCCACCTTGTCAAACATCTGGATCTGCCTGAAATCATCCCTGATGACGCGTCCTGTATGGATACCCAGATGCCGCAATGGTATTCCATCCCACACTTCATCAAAACACCGGCAGACGGCCGCATAAATCTCTATGGTAAGATCTGTTGGCACAGATAATGTGATCTGATGTCCGTAAAAGCGTAAATCCCAGTCCCTGAGACTGATAGAAACCATGCTAATTTTCACTCCATCTGCGCGAAGCCTTGCGGAAACCGTTTCCGATAAAGACAGAAGATATTTTTTCGCCAGCTCCGGATCCTGTACGTCCTGTGGTGTCGTAAGGGAATTTCCATACCCTTTCGCTGCCGGGGGAATATCGATTACCGGAGAATCGTCCAATCCATTTGCATACTGCCATATGAGTTGCCCGTGCGATTTCATATGCCCCCTGAGAAGTGCCGGATCCATTGCCGCCAGTTCACCGATTGTACGGATTCCAAGATTAGACAGTTTCTTAAGCGAAGAGTGACCAACATAAAACAGATCTCCTACCGGAAGCGGCCACATTTTCTTTGGAATCTCATGCCGCCACAAGGTATGGACACGATCCGGTTTTGCGAAATCGGACGCCATCTTCGCAAGCAGCTTGTTCTCGGAAATTCCAATGTTAACCGTAAAGCCAAGTTCATTGCGAATACGTTTTCTCATCTCATGCGCTTTTTCTTCCGGATCGGAACAGCATCCAGTCATATCCAAAAAAGCTTCGTCAATACTGTACTGCTCAATCCTGTCGGTATAATCTCCAAGCATGCGTATAAGTGCTTTGGATGAGCGATTATAAAGGTCGTAATTGGGTGGTACAAGAACAAGTTCAGGACATTTCTGTTTGGCCGATACGACAGTTTCTCCCGTTTGGATGTGGTATTTCTTTGCAGGAATCGACTTTGCCAGGATAATGCCGTGACGCTTCTCCTGGTCACCGCCGACTGCGCTTACGATTTCCCTTAAGTCCTGTTTCCCTCCCAAATGATGCAGACGGTAACACGCTTCCCATGATAGGAAGGCTGAGTTGACGTCCACATGAAAAATTACCCGCTTCATATGCCGCTCCTTAAATCGAACATTTGTTCTTTTATTATATTGTATCGAGTCATACTTTGCTTGTCAATAGTAGTTTCTGGAAGAAAGAAGCGATTGACTGTATGGTAAATTTTCAAACTCAGTATAATAAATCCGATGGAAAATGAAACAAATTCTTATTGCCGGGCATAAAAAGAGTCTCCCCGGAATATCCGGAGAGATCTGGGATGAATAACGTTATTTTGCTTCTGAGTTGTCCCGTTAGTCCAGGGTAATATCAATTTGCATTAGAAGATTAGTACGCCTTCTTTTCGATTAACTCTCTTTGTCTGCGCTGCAAGAAGAAATCGCCTACCATTGCGAAAAAGTCCTGCTCGTCCTTACTCTTTGCATGCAGCATCAACTGCAAAGTATCATCTGGAGTCAGTCCTTTCATTTCCTGATATATTTCATAATATCTATTTATATCACGCAAGTTCACCACTCCCATCATTCTTTATTACGGATAAAATGCGCTTTTTCCTCATCCGAAAGATCAATCACATGTTTTCCCCACGCTTTGGCATAGGTTATGATACCCCTAAGGTCCATGTCCTGTTTCATATCGCTCAGTCTAATCGGCCCCGGTGTAGATTCTAAAGATTTTTCGTATCTTTTTTTCATTTCTTCCGTCATCATAATTCTTTCTCCTGTCATCGAATGAAAATCAGTTCCTGTTTACCGGCCGAAGTACTCCTTTAACAATCTTTTTCCTTCTTCATATTTGCCGGTGCTTTGAATCTTCTTCGCAGGTTCTGTTTTTTTCATAATTTTAATGAGACGGTCGCAGCTCTTTTCATCAAGATAGAAACGTTCTGTGATAAAGGAATCGCATCGCCTCTCATCTGTATCTGGATAAAAGTAATTTTCCGTCATGGTATCTCCTTTCCACTTTTGTTCAAGTTGAACAGAAGTATTGCATCAAGTCATTCTTCCGTAGATGCGTCCAACTTGCTCTAATCCATGCTGTGGAGCATCGCAATGTTTTCAATAGATAACACTGCTCTACTCATCCTCTGATTTTCCTTCCTTTTTTTGATCTGGTTCGCCAAAAATTTTCTTTAAGACCGCAGGTTCTCCTGTTTTTCTATATTCTAATTCAACCTCCCGAATATCTTCTTCCGTTAATTCCATCGGCTTATGTATCATATAGGAAAGTCCATAAATATCTGCTTTTGTCACCCACGGAACAATTTCTGCAATCTTTGATAGATAATAACCTTTTCTGATCATATTACTGCACACTTCCGTAGACATCAATAACCCTTTCTGTTTTGCGATCAGGTCTAAAAAATGTTTTTTGGTTTCCCAAGTTTCTACTTCCCGACCATATTTTATTGCTTTTAAAATACGAAGCATTGGCTGATCTGTCTTTCTGATATCTTCGATCCACTCTTTTCGCTTCTTTTCAAATTGATCCTCAAAAAGGCCCTGATAAGTCCCAGCTTTAATATCTTCCAGCGTATGCCCGTATTCTTTATTTACTTTATCACCCAATATCGATAAGTAAGAACAACGATCTTCCACAGGTGTAAATAGGATTCGCATTAAAAAATCCAATGAAGGATCTGCGGTTACCTCAGCCCCCTCAAATACTCCAATATCAGCATTCTTCCCTGAAAGCAGCCCTTCCAGTACATCGTATAATTCAAACATCTCATGTGTATCTGGGTAAAAATAATTTTCTGCCATTATGTCCCCTTTCCACTTTCAGCCATGTTGGTTGGAAGTCCTAAAATTCAAAATATTTTTTTCTAAGCGGTATATTAGCTAAAACAGCAAGAAAACGTTTTGTTAATGTGACAACAGGAATACTAATTGCCACATTCTTTAGAGGATTCTCCTCTTTTTCCATATCAGTTAGATAAGAAAGCATCTCGACTGCCGCTTTATATGGTAATCTGTCAGTATGATCCAAAAACTCATCAAACATAGTATCGAATGCATATACATGTCCATAAGATTTGTGGATACGTTCTAAAACCTCCATCAGCGAAAGGTCTGTGTGACTTTTCAAATCAGTTTCCTGTAAAGCTTTGAGGATTTCATTATGAATTGCTGCCAGTTTTTTAAGAATTTTATCCATTTCAGAAGAAATAATCACTTCTTCTGAAGTTTCATGCCACCAGTACAGCCGGTCATCGTCCGTTGTATGCAAATAATCTGCTGTACAAATATCGTGGACACCGCATACCCACCAGTCATGAATTTGATTAAGAATATCACGAGGATAATTTTTCATCTGCTCATCATGGTAAACCTCATCCTTTAGCTCGTCCCACATTGTCCAGAAATCCTTTCCCTGTATTTCGGCTGTTAGATATAAAAAGACTCGTGCCGGCATATAAAGGGATAATTCTGCAATCTTTTCCAATGTATCGTCAACATTTTGGGTTCGTTCTTTCCTTGCCAGTTTGAGAAATGCCGATAGATTTTCTAAAGCTTGCTGCTTTCTATCCTGAAAGGTATTGTAATACTGCACCAGAGCTTTTCGGCATTCCCAAACGTCATATTCATAGGTATCTTCCGATATTATCATTTTCTGATTTGTCTCATTCTCTCCACGCTCTATGTAAAGAAGATCTTCCTCTTCCGGGATCATACAAGCAAAGCGATATCCATCCGGCATCATACGATAACGGTAATTGCATTCTCGCATTTCTTGAAAATACTCTGCTAACATCCATACATGTGTTCTGGCTTCTTTTGTATAATGTGTGCCTAGAATATGATTAATCCAACCAAGTATATTTTCATTCCACCATTCATCATCCGTAATTGCAATACCTACCGGATTATTCAGAAACACTTCGTACAGCATATAAGCGGCGTCGATAACTGCTTCAAAGGCTCTATCTCCCACTTTTCCTGTATAAAGGGCACCTGTTTTTACATCATACGTGGCTGTTTCCCCGAAAGAATCATCGAAATAATTTAGGCAAAAACGCACCGTTTCTTCATTCATGAAATTAACTGGACAAATCAATGTTATATCATGTCCCATTACCTTTCTGTTATAACGCCAAATTATTCCGCCATAATTCAAAATCTTCTCCATGTACCTATTAAATGTTGGAAATCGTTCTGGCGGTATATTCATCGCTCCAGTATAAGCTGCATATGATCCCATAATCTTTCCTTTCCAACTTCCAGCCAACATGGTTGGAAGTTTTACTCTCTAAGATATTTTTGATACAGTGCTTTTTTACAATCCAGCGGCATTCTATTTATTTCAAATAAATGATTTGATTCATAATATGTATTATCTGTACCACAGTCTTCGCCAATTTTATTGATATATGACTGAACCTGCTCTACAGGTAGATGAAGCATTTCAGCAATGTACTCATCTCCAAACCCATGGCAGTTCGCCACATAAACCATCTGTTTTTCCGGATTTTCAATCCATTCCCTGGTTTTCTCAATAGACAGACCCGCCAGATATGTAATCTCAGGTTCTGTTTTCTTTTCTTCCATGGCAATTTGTATCCACAAACGAATCCCCAAAATGGCCTCAAAAAGATAAGCGCTGTCCAGATCTGCATTGATTTTCTTGCGTATGTTACATTCTTCAACCAAGACATCCGCTTCTTCCCGCGAAATGCCGATAGTATTAACAATCTCATTTGCATAACTCATATGTTTTGCCAGAACCACCCGACGTACGGTCTGAATGATTGCATCTCTCTTTACCTGCTCCGTATAAACATGGATGTCATCCGTTTCGGCATCAAAAGGATTTTCCGCCTCTTCCAGAAGATCGGAGCACATTCCCATTCCTTTTTCTTTTGCAAGAATTTGTTTCAGCTTATCCCATTGCGTATTCACATTCCAAGTGGACATGCATGGAAAGATTCTTTCTCCGTCCGTCCAGTAACGGTCATCTGTCTCAACCAGCTGATAAAGCTTCTGTTTTCGATGGTTTTTCAAATTTTCTTCAAGTTCTTCACTCAGACTTTTTTTATATGTTAACGGAAGTTCGCCCCATTTTAAAACAACTCCCAGCATGGTCGCCATACAGGAACTCATAAAACAATCTTTTAAAAATAAACTTGTGCCGCAATACTCGGACTCTTTAAATAACTCCTCAGCATTTTCCCTGGCATCGCATAAAGATGTCCAAAGAGCTACAGCATTCTCGTCTGTCACTTTTATTAACTCCCGTGCGGGCAAATTTTCATAGGCAATGGTTTCTTCCACATTCTGTTCTGTTTTATTTTTAACAATATCATCCATAATTTTCCATCCTCAATCGGAAATATGCTTTTGATATGCCTTTTCCGCTTCCTCATCTGTAACACTTACAGGCTTAAAAACCGGCTGATAGGTTTGCAGTTCCTGACAATACGGTATCAGTTCCTGAACCTTTTCTATTGTCATAGAAAGCGCATCCATAATTTCATAAATATTGAGATGATGAAAAAGCAGTTCCGTGATTGCAGCTTTGTCCGGGTTCTTTTTCCATTGTTCTGCTTTTACAGAATCCATCCTCGTCAAAAAGCTTTCCAATTTTTTAGTATCTACATCCTCATTTTTTGCCATATTCCACACTACTTCAACTTGCCCCATGACATAACCTTTAGGGTAATTCCGCTTATAGTTGTGTTTCCATGCACATTTATCAAATACCGTTTCTGCTAAGTAAAGCGGCAGACCTGTAATATGCATGATATCCTGGACCGATTTCCCAGTTGGATAAGTCATAAGAATTCTGTCCGCAATGGCAACCGCCTGTTCCTGCAATTTTTCTTCTACATACGCCTCTACTTGTGCCTCTAACGAACTCGTATCAAACATTTTATTCCCTTCCCCTTTCAAAATAACCGCACATCATGGAATAAAAATTCCATCTTATCAATCCGCTTATTAATATGCCAGTGTCCGCAATACCACTTTCGATACTCCAGCCGTTCTTCAATCTGATCCAGCCACTCTTCCGTTGTTGTATCCACCGTCTTCTGGTCGAGATTAGGGCGCATGGCTTCCACCGGTCTGTATTTATACGGGCAGGTATGAGAAAAGACGACATCTACTTTCCAACCTACTCTATCAAGCTGGTCTTCTGCAAATTTCTTAATTTCATCGGATGGCTGCTCAGTCGGAAACCACCGATAACCATAAGCAAGCCTGTAAGATTTGTCTACGGAATACGCACCGCCTAGCACAATTACCGTTTTGCCACCCAGTTCATAAATTTCTCCGTCTTTTGCAAAAATCAGATTAGGAAATTCCGGCTGCCACCAGACCTTTCCGCCATGCCAATCTATCAGTTCATAGCATCCAGCGTCTTCCGGACGCATCTCATGATTTCCATGGATACAAAAAATCTCAGGACCAAGCGCATTTGCCAGTTTTTTTCTTTCGCAATCTCTCCAATCGCCAAAGTAGTTTAGTGCCACATCCCCAAGTATGACTACGATATCTTTTTTCTTCGGTCGCATTGCATGGCACCACTGCTGCAACTCGGAAAAATCGCCGTGTACATCACCCGTTATATAAACACTCATAGCGTATCACCTTTCCTAATTAAATGTATTAACCTTGTTCCTTATCCACAGGCGTTCTAAATTGTAATACTTCCTCGCAGCTTAAATCGATTATTCTTTTATTTCTCGATCGTGCGTATCTTGATAGTGCTAATAAACTGATTTCACAATCTGGAGCGTCATTATAAGGATCCGGAGATTGATAATATGATGCAGGTAATTCTATCCCATCCAGAAATTTAGGTTTTTGAAATTCATGCATAGAAGTATTCCTCCATTTTGTCGCCAAAAATGTGGACTTTGAGAGCAATTTCAATACTCTGGTATCTGCGTTATTCCTTACACATTCCTTCCTTTTAGCATTTGCATCATTTTCTGGTACTTTTCTTCCAGTTCCTGGCCCGCAAGTTCTTTTGGCTGGAATACCGGCTCGTACGTTTTTAAATCATCAGCCTCTGGCATTAGCTGATAAAATTCATCCTCTGTCAGACGCAACGATTTCATGATGTCTCGTTCATCAACTTGATGGTAAACCAGCTCCCGTACCGCACTTCGTTTCGGCTCCCGTCTCCACTCCACTGCACACTCCTGAGAAACATGGAATTCTGCAGAGGCCAGCTCGTTGGAAGAGTTCTCGGTTTTGAGATATTCGCAAAAATATTTTACATCCTCTAACAGGGATTCCGCTGAATAGGCCTGCTGAATCAGCAATTTCCGACGGCATTTATCAGCAATTTCTTCAATCTTCTCCCTGGATAAACCGGTATAAAACTCTATATCTGCGCAATCTGGTTTATAAAAAGAATTGATATGCCGCAGAATGATTCTCTCTGTGATTTGTTCCAGTTGTTCTTGGAGTTTTTCATTGATATAAGCCTGATTTTCAGGCGATTTTGCGTCCTTCATGTTCCATCCCCCTTCCTATCACTAAAATCGGTGCTTATTCCTGTTCCGGAAAACCAAAGATAAGCGTAAATTCCACTTCATCTGAGTCTGTCTTTTTGCTTACGGAGATATGGTCTGCAGAGGACAACGCCATACGCATCCATTTATTGTTCGATGTGATATCCATTCCGCACCGGCTGGTAAAGGTAGCTGTAATGTCTCCGAAACTGTCCTGTGAGACGGTTAATTTTGATCCCATTTCAGATGCGAAGCGCTTTAAGACCGGCAAAAAGGCAGCTTCAAACCAGGTTTCAAAATCAGCGGCTTTCATGCTTTCTTTTTCTTCTCTTACTTTTCGGATCGCCTTCATGGCAGCCTCAGCCTCATCGGCGGAAAGATAATCGGATATTTCGGACAATTCCATAGCGTCATCGGTATTCGTAAAATCAAATTGTAACATGTTCGTTCTCCTTCTCTTGTAACATTTTCTGATATGTTGCGTCTATTTCCTCATTGGATGGGCCACGAAAATGAAGCATCCGTCTGCGGTACTAGCCACTTGCCTGATACTCTGATCGTACTTTCAGTTTAAACTACAATTTTTGCTTTGTAAATGTGACCCAATAACGGTAGTTTTTTTCGTATTTTGCCTCAAAAGTCCACGTTTTTGGCGACAAAACAACTTTTTGCTCTGAAAGTCCACATTTTTGGCGACAAAAACGCCCTTTTTTTTGAGCAATAATTGAAACAGTGGATTAAAAAAATAAAATTCGGCATATTTACCAAGGTCTTATTTCCTAATTCACTCTGAAGGTCCGCGTTTTTAGAAACAAAATAATATTTTTGTCTCAAAAGTCCACATTTTTGGCGACAAAATCGGATACATTTTGCGTATGACTATGTTTTACAAAAATCTCTTTGTATTTAACTATTTTCTTTGAATAAAATAAGCCCAGTACTACATTTGATAAATTGTATAATTCTAGAATCAGTTTCGTCTAAAAGAAAATAAAATGCGGATAACGACGATTAAATCGCATATCCGCATTTCAATTTACTTTGTTTATTCTATAGTTGTTGGGTAACGCTTTTCAAGCATCCGTATCGAGGTTTCTCTACAAAATTTCGCATGGAAGCTACGAAAGTTAAAGCCTCTCGGAAGCGGTTTTAGCTTAAAAGTTCCGCGTTTCGCATCATGGTAGTGATCTTCAATGATAGAAAGCGTTTCGTCTATAAGAAATAGAAACTCGTGCTCGGGGATGCAGGGCTTTTCCAACGGATCCGTTTGAAATGTGTAAGTTTTTTCACGCGTTTTGAACGTCAGAAGTCCATCTTCCTCCATCAACTCCCCTGTATCTGGAAAAATATAACGACCGTTTGGATTTTTTGAAACGAAAAAAAGCTCATAATCTTTTCGATTGGCATGTTCCAATACCACAATCAGCCCAGACTGTCCGGAAAAGTACCGATGTTCAGCCGTAATCGATTTATCATTTGTTTTATAAATTGTTTTTACTGTCCCGGTATATCCTCGATAATAATGCATTTTCCCTTCCTCTTTTTTTGTAGATGTTCAACAAAAATCCCTAATTTTACTGACTTTGCTGACTTTGCTGAACCGTTAATAAGTGACTTCTTCTTTTTACTATTATAACACTGTTTAGTTTTAAATGCAACACTTATAGTGCTGATAGTGACACATAGTGATGTTTCTTTGATTATACTAAAAGTGTTGGAGGTGACAAAATGTCCAATGATTTTAATTATAAATTAGAAGAGCTTCATAATCTTCCTTGTAGAATTTCAGAACTACGAATATCGAAAGGTTTGTCAAAAAAACAATTAGCAACTGCTCTTGGTGTTAGTGCGTCTACCATTAGCAGTTATGAGTGCGGGACAAGGCTTCCAAGTCTAGATATGCTCGTAAAATTATGTTACTATTTTAAAGTATCTTCCGATTACATTTTAGGTATTGAAAAACCTAAAAATTATTCAACTTGTAATACAGATGGGTTAACCCTAAATCAAATGAAAGCTATAGAAGCAATTATAATAGCTTTCAAATCAGAATAACCGTAAAGGTCAAATCCTTCGCCTCACGCCAAATACAGCGCCGCTCATTTGCGGCGCTTACTATAACACTCAGCTGGAAGATCTTTTGACCATGGCATTAGACGCTCTAATCCTTTTTCATCGACACTTCCATCGATACGGATGTCAAGCAGTTCGGTCAATAGATGCTTTACGTAGTAGTAAACATTCAGACCATTTGCTCGGGCTGTTTCGGTAATGCTGTAGATCCTTGCCCTTGCCTGTGCACCACGTACCGTGTTCAGCACCATCCAGTTCTTCTTGTTATTGTTAATAATATTCTTTTTTAACCCACCATCTCCAAACAAGAGAACCGTTATTTTAATGTAATGGTTTTCTTTTCATACGCACTCTCCGCGTGTGGGCGCGAGCCTATTCCTTGAAAGAAACAAAAACATTAAAGACATCAAAGACATTAAAAACAGGGCATCTGTACTGATTATCGATGATTTTTTGCGGATAACACTTTTTGATCACATCTGGGCTGATTATC
>NZ_WQPQ01000038.1:0-8676 GCF_018785365.1 Clostridium sp. MCC344
GTGTAAGTCCGGTTCGGAGGGGAGTTCTCGGAAACCTGCCATAGTGATATGGTAAGGCGCCGGGTTCTTACCCTACTTGTAACTTCGGTGGCTCCCGTTCCAATGGCTGCAATGATGGGCAAAGAGTGGGGCGGTATGGGACAGAATTACCTCCGATCCCTGCTGGCACTGGGCTTTCAGGCGTTTCTCATTATCGTCTGCGTGGCAATTTATGCTGTGCTGGTGCAGAACATCGCTCTGGAAGATGACATCATCATGGCAATCTGGAGCTGCGTGGGCTACACCGTACTGCTATGTTTTACGCTGTTCAAAACCGGCAGTCTCGCCAAATCAGTCTTTCAGGCGCACTAAAACGGAAGGAGGTTTCCACAGTGGCTTATGTACCCGTACCCAAGGACTTGACAAAAGTCAAAACAAAGGTCATGTTCAATCTGACCAAGCGGCAGCTTATCTGCTTCACGGGCGGAGCGCTTATTGGCGTACCGCTTTTCTTTTTGCTCAGAAAACCTACCGGAAACAGTGTAGCGGCTATGTGTATGATGCTGGTTATGCTGCCCTTCTTTATGCTGGCTATGTACGAAAAGCATGGACAGCCGCTGGAAAAGATCGTGGGCAACATTCTCAAAGTAGCTGTGATCCGTCCCAAGCAGCGACCTTACCAGACCAATAACTTTTATGCCGTATTAAAGCGGCAGGAAATGCTCGATAAGGAGGTGTATGACATTGTTCACCGCAATAAAAAAATGGCTGCATCGGATGTTCGGAAAAACCGAGGAAAAAACTGTGCAGTCGGTAAAGACAAAGAAAAAACTGTCCCGCGCCGATAAGAAGCAGATCGAAGCGGCCATTGCCCGCGCTAACCGCACGGACAAAAAAGGAAAATCTGCGCAGGACAGTATCCCTTATGAACGGATGTGGCCGGACGGAATCTGCCGCGTATCGGACAGCCACTACACAAAGACCATCCAGTTTCAGGACATCAACTATCAGCTCTCCCAAAACGAAGATAAGACGGCAATCTTTGAGGGGTGGTGTGATTTCCTCAATTATTTTGACAGCTCGATTCATTTCCAGCTGTCTTTTTTGAACCTTGCGGCATCGGAGGAGACCTTTGCTAACTCCATTTCCATCCCGCCCCAGAGGGACGCCTTTGACAGTATCCGCGAGGAATACACCACAATGCTGCAAAATCAGCTGGCCAGAGGTAACAACGGTCTCATCAAGACCAAATACCTGACCTTTGGTATCGACGCGGACAGCATCAAAGCCGCCAAGCCCCGTCTGGAGCGTATTGAGACCGATATACTTAATAACTTCAAGCGTCTTGGTGTAGCTGCCAGAACGCTGGACGGTAAAGAAAGGCTTTTTCAGCTTCATGCGGTATTCCACATGGATGAACAACTCCCGTTTCAGTTTAAATGGGACTGGCTGGCTCCTTCCGGTCTGTCCACAAAGGATTTTATTGCACCAAGCTCCTTTGAGTTCCGCACCGGCAAGCAGTTCCGTATGGGTAAGAAATACGGGACTGTTTCTTTTTTGCAGATTCTCGCACCGGAACTGAATGACCGTTTGCTGGCTGATTTTCTGGATATGGAAAGCTCGCTCATTGTGAGTATGCACATTCAGTCGGTGGATCAGGTGAAAGCCATCAAAACGGTAAAGCGGAAGATTACCGACCTGGACCGCAGCAAGATCGAGGAACAGAAAAAAGCAGTCCGTGCCGGATACGACATGGACATCATTCCATCTGACCTTGCTACCTACGGCAGTGAAGCGAAAAAACTCTTGCAGGATTTGCAGAGCCGCAACGAGAGAATGTTCCTTTTGACCTTTCTGGTGCTGAACACAGCGGACAATCCCCGTCAGCTTGGCAACAACATCTTTCAGGCAGGCTCTATTGCCCAGAAGTATAACTGTCAGCTGACCAGGCTGGACTTCCAGCAGGAAGAAGGGCTGATGAGCTGTCTGCCTCTGGGTCTCAATCAGATTGAGATTCAGCGAGGACTGACCACCAGTTCCACAGCTATCTTTGTGCCCTTCACTACGCAGGAACTGTTCCAGAACGGGAAAGAAGCTCTGTACTACGGCATCAATGCTCTGTCCAACAACCTCATCATGGTGGACAGAAAGCTGCTGAAAAACCCCAACGGCCTGATTCTGGGTACGCCGGGTTCCGGTAAGTCCTTCAGCGCAAAACGAGAAATTGCCAACTGCTTTTTGCTTACCAGTGATGATGTTATTATCTGTGACCCGGAAGCGGAGTACGCACCTCTTGTTGAGCGTCTGCATGGGCAGGTCATCAAGATCTCACCTACTTCAACCAACTATATCAATCCGATGGATCTGAATCTGGACTATTCGGATGATGAAAGCCCGCTGTCACTCAAGTCTGACTTTATCCTCAGCTTGTGTGAGCTGATCGTGGGCGGTAAGGAGGGCTTGCAGCCGGTGCAGAAAACCATTATTGACCGTTGTGTACGGCTGGTTTACAACGAATATCTCAATGACCCAAAGCCGGAGAATATGCCGATTTTGGAGGACCTTTATAACTTGCTGCGGGAGCAGGAAGAAAAAGAAGCTCAGTACATTGCAACGGCATTGGAAATCTATGTAACGGGTTCTTTGAATGTGTTCAATCATCAGAGCAATGTGGACATTGATAACCGGATTGTCTGCTATGACATCAAGGAACTGGGCAAGCAGCTCAAGAAAATCGGTATGCTGGTGGTACAGGATCAGGTGTGGAACCGCGTTACCATCAACCGTGCCGCTCACAAGTCTACCCGCTACTACATCGACGAGATGCACCTGCTTTTGAAGGAGGAGCAGACCGCCGCCTATACGGTGGAAATCTGGAAGCGATTCAGAAAATGGGGCGGTATTCCGACAGGTATCACCCAGAATGTCAAAGACCTTTTGAGCAGCCGCGAGGTAGAGAACATCTTTGAAAACTCGGACTTCGTGTATATGCTTAACCAGGCAGGCGGAGACCGTCAGATTTTGGCGAAGCAACTGGGGATTTCCACGCACCAGCTTAGCTATGTGACCCACTCCGGTGAGGGCGAGGGCCTGCTGTTCTATGGCTCCACGATCCTGCCGTTTGTAGACCACTTCCCGAAGAACACCGAACTTTACCGCATTATGACCACCAAACCTCAAGAATTGAAAAAGGAGGATGAATGATTATGAACCCCAACATTTTGAATAAAAACCCGCTGATGTTTTTTGACAGGGCGGTAAATGCCCAGCGCAGCCAGCTGCTTACGGTCATGGCCGATGCGGTAAGTGAGTGCCGCACGGCGGCAGATCAGGCAGCCGAACTGAATGAGACCGGTCAGGTGGGGCTTCTCCGTCTGGCAGAGGTCTGGAGCGCCATTCGTGCTAAAGAAGGTATGGGCGGCCTGATTCTGGAAGGAACAGAGGCGAAGATCCTGTCCAATGTGGTGGCACAGTTTTATGCTTACCTGTCCGGCTGTATGTTCAACGATCCTGTGGGAATGACCATTTATGCAGAGCTGCACTACATGATGTCCTCCCTCATGCTGGGAGAATGGTTTGAATAAAGAGCCGCGCCTGCGCTTTACTGATGAGGAACGGTCTGATCCTGCACTGGAAAAGCCGATCCGTAAAGCGGAGAAAGCTGCGGCCAGAGCAGATAAGGCGCAGGCCAATATCCCAAAGAAAAAGGTCAGGCAGACGGTCATTGACCCGGATACCGGAAAAAAGACCTCGAAGCTGACCTTTGAGGACAAGAAAAAGCCACCTTCCAAAGTTTCTCAAGGAGTCAGGGAAGCTCCCGTCCATCTGGTTGCGGGTAAGCTCCACAAAGAGATCCGGGAAACAGAGCAGGACAATGTGGGCGTGGAAAGCGCCCACAAGTCCGAGGAGGCGGTGGAGACCGGCGCTTATCTGGTGCGGGAGGGCTATCGCAGCCACAAGCTGAAGCCGTACCGCAAAGCAGCACAGGCAGAGCGCCAACTGGAAAAGGCAAATGTAAATGTTCTGTACCAGAAATCTTTGCAGGAAAATCCCCAGTTTGCCAGCAATCCGCTTTCCCGCTGGCAGCAAAAGCAGGCCATCAAAAGGCAGTATGCCGCCGCCAAACACGCCGGTCAGACTGCCGGAAATACCGCCCAGGCTGCGTCCAAAACCGGAAAAGCCGCAAGGACGGTGAAAGAAAAGGCACAGCAGGCAGGGGCGTTCGTCGTGCGCCACAAGAAGGGTTTCCTGATGGCAGGGGTTTTGTTCCTCATTACCTGTATGCTGATGAATACCATGTCCTCCTGCTCCATGATGGCGCAGAGCATCGGTTCCGTTCTCTCCGGCACCACTTATCCGTCGGATGACCCGGAAATGCTGGCAGTGGAAGCAGATTATGCAGCCAGAGAAGTCCAGTTGCAGGAGGAAATCGACAACATTGAAAGCAGCCACCCAGGGTATGACGAGTATCGCTATGACCTTGGTATGATCGGCCATGACCCTCATGAGCTGGCAGCATTTCTGTCTGCCGTCTTGCAAGGTTACACCCAGCAGAGCGCTCAGGCAGAGCTGGCGCGTGTGTTTGCAGCACAGTATCAGCTGACGCTTACTGAGGAAGTGGAGATTCGCTACCGCACGGAGACCTCCACCGACCCGGAGACCGGCGAGACCACCTCAGAAGAAGTCCCCTATGAGTATTACATTTTGAATGTGAAACTCACCAGCAAGCCCATTTCCGCTGTGGCGTCGGAGTTACTGACCCCGGAGCAGATGAAAATGTATCAGGTTTACCGGCAGACCATGGGCAATAAGCCGCTGTTGTTTGGCGGTGGTTCCCCTGACATGAGCAATTCCGAGGACTTGACCGGTGTACAGTTTGTAAATGGAACCCGTCCCGGAAATCCGCAGTTGGTGGAGTTGGCCAAGCGTCAGGTCGGCAATGTGGGCGGCTATCCTTATTGGAGCTGGTATGGCTTTGACAGCCGCGTGGAGTGGTGCGCCTGCTTTGTATCCTGGTGTTATAACCAGGCTGGAAAAAGTGAACCGCGCTTTGCAGGCTGTGAGTGGCAGGGCGTTCCGTGGTTCCAGTCTCATGGACAATGGGGTGCAAGAGGCTATAACAATCTGGCTCCCGGAGATGCAATTTTCTTTGATTGGGATTTGGATGGGACAGCAGACCATGTGGGTATCGTGATCGGTACGGATGGCAGCCGTGTTTATACCGTGGAGGGAAATTCCGGCGATGCCTGCAAGATCAAAAGTTATGACCTGAATTATCAAAGCATTAAAGGCTATGGTCTGATGAACTGGTAACAGACTTTGTGGAAAGGAGTGAACGGTTATGGCAAAAAACAAAATTGAACGTATCGACCAGGAAATTGAGAAAACTCGTGAGAAGATTGCGGAATATCAGGAAAAGCTCAAGACCCTGGAAGCACAGAAAACGGAGGCAGAGAATCTGGAAATCGTTCAGATGGTTCGTGCGTTACGCATGACTCCAGCACAGCTGAACGCTATGCTTTCCGGTGGAATGAACCACGGCAGAGATACAGCACTGTCGGAATCAAATAATCAGGAGGCTACCGCTTATGAAGAATAAAAGAATTTGCAAAACACTTTCCGCCCTTTGCCTGACAATGGTTGTGGCATTTGGCTTTACAATCCCTGCTTTCGCACAGGGGTCAGAACAGGCTCCGGCGGCACCGGCAGAGGATTCTACCAATGACAGCAATGTGATTGTGGAAGAAACAGAACCGGCACCGGCACTTACACCGGAGGGGAATGCGGCATTGGTGGATGATTTTGGAGGCAATAAGCAGCTTATTACTGTTACGACCAAAGCTGGAAATTACTTTTACATCTTGATTGATAGGGCGAATGAGGACAAGGAGACTGCTGTTCACTTTCTGAATCAGGTGGACGATGCAGACCTTGCGGCGCTGATGGAAGATGGAAAAACCAAAGAGGAGATGCCTGCGGTATGCAGCTGTTCAACAAAATGTGAAGCAGGGGCGGTCAATACGGCCTGCCCGGTCTGCGCAACTGATAAGAGTAAATGTACGGGCAAAGCACCGGAACCTCCGGCAGAAACATCGGAGCCGGAAAAGGAGAAGCCTGCCGGATTGAACCCGGCTGCGCTGGTCCTTTTGCTGGCTCTGCTGGGAGGCGGTGGCGTATTTGCCTACTTGAAGCTCGTTAAGAACAAGCCTAAGACCAAGGGCAATGACAGTCTGGACGATTATGATTATGGCGAGGAAGATTCCGAGGAATGGGAAACCGAGGATGAGGAGTCGGACGAGCCGGACGCTGACGGGGGCAGCACAGAAGAAGATGACGAGGACAGCGTGAAATGACCCGATTCACAGACAGTCCCTATGAACGCATGATGACACGCAGGCCGGAGGGCGGGAAGGAAACTTCCCGTCCTCCTTCTTTACCCCACAGCCACCCCTGCTATGGTTGCGGGAATTATGGAAGACCCTGCGTAGGTATCTGTCACCGTGAGATGGAACGCTGGCTTAAAGAAAGGAAACGAAAAAATTGAGTGTTCTGATTACATTTATTAAATTGATTTCTGTTTTTGACTTACTGGTGATTGCCGTGTATTTTGGCGGCGATATTTTTTCTACTATGTTAAACAAACTTCGGAGAACGCCAAAGCAAGATGACCCCTTTGATTTCTCCTTAGATACCGTGACCGTTTCATTGTCCATAGATTCTATCCGTCAGCTTTATTCCGGTGACGCGGCAGATTTTGTGAAAGAAAAGATCCTGCCAAATGTGGAGAAAACAATGGCTGTTTTGACGGATCAGGAACAGACAGCAGCCTGTCTGCTCTTATCTGCTCTGATCGGTTTTCTTGCAGCAGAAGCTCCTATGGATGAACAGAGCTTCCCTATGGTAATGGAACTTTTGAACTGTATGGAGGGGGAAAAAGAGGATGGTTGTCAGGATGCAGTAGATATTTTGTTTGAAGATACCGTCAGCAATACCCACCGTCATGAAGAATATTACAGCAATTATCAACGCTACCAGCTGATGCAGGCGGATAAAACCCGTGTCATTTTGGCTTGTCGCATCATCATCAATGACCTGCTGGGAAAACTGTACCGCTATGATTATCGGTTTGGCTATAACCTGCTTTTGGATGCGGAAAACAGCATTGAGAAAAAGCTGCACACGCCTGTGCGAGAAGAATGGGAGGATGAAGATTATGAAACTTGTAATTGCCGAAAAACCATCGGTTGCCCAGAGTTTGGCGGCGGTGATCGGTGCAACCGTCCGTAAGGACGGGTATCTGGAGGGCAACGGCTGGCGTGTCAGCTGGTGCGTGGGCCACCTGGCCGGTCTTGCGGATGCAGACAGCTATGACCCCAAGTATGCCAAGTGGCGATATGATGACCTGCCTATTCTGCCGGAGTATTGGCAGATGGTGGTGGGAAAGGATAAGAAAAAGCAGTTTGATATTCTCAAAAAGCTGATGAATGCCCCGGATGTTTCGGAGGTGGTAAATGCCTGCGATGCCGGACGCGAGGGCGAGTTGATCTTCCGTAGCGTCTATGAGCTGGCAGGTTGCAAGAAGCCGATGAAAAGGCTCTGGATTTCTTCGATGGAGGACTCTGCCATAAGGGAAGGCTTTGCAAACCTGCGCCCTGGTGCGGATTATGACGGACTTCGGGATGCTGCCCTCTGCCGTGCCAAGGCCGACTGGCTGGTGGGGATCAATGCGACAAGGCTTTTTTCCGTGCTGTATCACCGAACCCTCAACATCGGGCGCGTGATGTCCCCGACGCTGGCGCTTATTGTCCAGCGAGAAGCTGAGATCGACACCTTTCAGTCGATTCCCTTTTATACCGTGGCGCTGGAGCTACCCGGTCTTACCGTATCCGGGGAGCGCATGGCGAATAAGGCCGCTGCCGAGCAGCTGAAAGAAGCCTGTCAGGGTGCAAATGTCACAATCAAAAAGGTGGAGTGCAAGGAAAAGTCCGAAAAGCCGCCTGCCCTCTATGACCTGACTACCCTGCAAAGAGATGCCAACCGCCTGCTTGGATTTACAGCCCAGCAGACCCTGGACTATCTACAAAGCCTGTATGAAAAGAAGCTCTGCACCTATCCCCGTACTGACAGCCGCTATCTGACTGGTGATATGGCAGACAGCCTGCCGGTGCTGGTGAATCTGGTTGCCAGTGCTATGCCGTTTCGCAAAGGGATCGCCATTACCTGTGATCCGCATACGGTCATCAACGATAAGAAAGTAACCGACCATCACGCAGTAATCCCTACCAGAAATCTCAAGGATGCAGACCTTTCTGCCCTTCCTGCGGGAGAAAAAGCGGTGCTGGAGCTGGTGGCCCTGCGTCTGATGTGCGCCGTAGCCCAGCCCCATATCTATTCGGAAACTGTTGTGATTGCAGCGTGTGCCGGTGGGGAGTTTACCACAAAAGGAAAAACGGTGAAGCATCCCGGATGGAAAGCACTGGAGGACGCTTACCGTGCCAAAATGAAGGATGCAGAGCCGAAAAAAGAGGGCGCAGAGAAAGCCCTGCCGGAGCTGACCGAAGGACAGACCCTTTCGGTTGCTGCGGCAATCGTCAAAGAAGGCAAAAGCAGTCCGCCTCAGCACTTTACAGAGGATACCCTATTGTCCGCGATGGAGACTGCCGGAAAAGAGGATATGCCGGAGGATGCCGAACGAAA
>NZ_WQPQ01000003.1:0-418 GCF_018785365.1 Clostridium sp. MCC344
CTTTTGACATTTCCCCACAGGACAAGCGGGAAAGGCAGGCATATACACGCACTTTCGCAAAGGAGGTTTTCAATGACGCAAGCTGTCACTTATGAACGAGAAACAAAGTCTGTCGCATTTCAAGGGAAAATCATTGTGCTGGAAAGCCTCACGCCGGTACTTCCCCCGAAGGAGAAAGCACAGCGCAAAAAAGAAATTGAGCGTTGTCTTTATGATGTGTTCAGCAAATATGGGGACAGATTTCCCTAATCATTCGCAACATTGTTGTCCGGGGCTGCTGATGGTATAATATAGTTGTAAGGTTGGTAGCTCCATTCCAACAAGGAAAGGAGCCCAATATGGAATTTATCAGAGAAGATTGTATTTACGCAAGACAGTCAGTAGACCGCAAGGACAGTATCAGCATTGAAAGTCAGAT
>NZ_WQPQ01000039.1:0-27553 GCF_018785365.1 Clostridium sp. MCC344
TCATTTTTGGCACAAACTTTTTGGCACAAAAAGGAGCTGCTGCTCCATAAATGATTACTCATCTATTTTGCAACAGCCCCTTTGTGTTGGATATATAAAATGAGCTGTCGCACGTTAGTGCGACAGCCCCTTTCGTGTTTTTACAGGTTTGAAAAGTAGGTCCGAAAGAGGGCAAAAAAGGTGATTTGTCTACTATTTGTCTACTGTTGAATTTTTACCTGTGATTGATAACTACAGGATCATTCAGAAGCGTGTCTGACATGATGTTTGCCACCTCTTCCGTGCTTTGACGTATGCTTTTTGTACCGGATTGCAATGGGATGGTCAAGGATCCATAAAAAATGTCGGCCCTGCTTGGATTTGTATTCTTGCTTGGTCTTGCCGTGATGATACTTTTTTACTGTTTAATGTTATACATTGGCAAAGGTCAAACATAATATTATAATACAAATAAGATAACTTGTGAAGGATTAACACTGGGTCCCAAAATGGGGTAGGCGCTTAGTACTGAGCATTCCTATGTGCCTGGGGTTATCTTTTTTCTTTGCCTTTTTTAGACTTTCCACAAAATACGCACGAAGTCTCACGTGTGTTCGATCCATATAAAAAGGACATGGACCATCAGTTATTGGATGGTTCCATGTCTTTTTTTATACGAATCTTTGCTCTTATTCTGTCAGTCTCTCCAGTTCCTCGTAAAACGCCGGATAGGAGATATTCACGCAGTCTGCGTCATGGATTTCCGTCTCCCCCTCAGCGGCCAGCGCGGCAACTGCGAAGGTCATTGCGATCCGGTGATCTTTATGGCTGTCAATGACAGCGCCGTGGAGCGGTTTTCCACCGTGGATGATCATGCCGTCTTCCGTCTCTTCGACATCAGCGCCCATCGCACGCAGGTTTTCGACCATGATGGCGATCCGGTTGGATTCCTTTACTTTCAATTCGGCGGCGTCGCGGATCACGGTGGTACCTTCTGCAAAACATGCCATCATGGCGATCGTCGGAAGTTCGTCGATGAGCGTCGGGATGATATCCCCTTCGATGGTGCAGGCTTTTAAGCTGCTGGTACGGACGAGGAGATCGGCCGTTGGCTCTGCGTTCCCGTGGTTCTCATTTAAGAGCGTCAGATCAGCGCCCATCGCCTCACAGACTTTGATGAGTCCGGCTCTTGTCGGATTGATCCCGACATTTTTTATCAGGACTTCGGAATTTGGCAGGATGAGGCCGGCTGCGACAAAATAGACGGATGAGGAGATGTCACCCGGGACATCGATCCGGTTGCCGAAAAGCTCCGTTGCCGGCCAGATCGTCACGGAAGTTTCTTTGGACTCCAGTTCAGCTCCGAAAAATTTCAGCATGAGTTCCGTGTGGTTTCTCGATACCTGCGGCTCAGTGACGGTCGTGAGACCGTCTGCATAGAGACCTGCGAGAAGAATGGCGGATTTCACCTGGGCGGAGGCAACTTTTGATGTGTAGTGGATGCCTGCGAGCGGCATTCCACAGATTTTAAGCGGCGCACAGTCATTGCCGCGGATGCTCTTGATGTCAGCGCCCATCATGGACAGCGGTTCGATGATCCGCTTCATAGGGCGCTTCTGGATCGATTCGTCACCGGTCAGTGTTACATCAAAATTCTGAGGAGCAAGAATGCCGGAGATGAGTCTCGTTGTCGTTCCGGAATTTCCACAGTCAAGCGTCCCGGACGGGGCGGTCAGCCCGTGCATGCCCTTTCCGTGGACGATTACGGTACCGTTTTTATTTTCAATCTCGATCCCCATGCGGCGGAAACAGCTGATGGTCGAAAGGCAGTCAGCGCCCTCTAAGAAATTGTGGATCTCCGTAGTCCCCTTCGCAATGGAGCCGAACATGACGCTGCGGTGGGAGATGGATTTATCACCCGGGACAGTGATCTCGCCCCGGATATGAGCTGCTTTATGGAGTTTCATGGTAAATACCTCGATGTTTTTATTTGCGTGAACAACGAGCCAAAGTCCGCGCTTGCGCGAGGCCTTGGCGACTGTCGCGATAACAAGGGGAAACTTGCTAAGCGTGTTTTCACTTGTTATTTTGTCAGAACGTAGTTGTGACTCTTCAGGAGACTTGCTGCCTCATTTTTCTGTTCTTCTTTATAAAAGGAAATGCGGAGAGCGCCTTCCCCTTCCTCACGGCTGTGATTGATGCCCATGTTTTTGACACTGATGCCCTTTGCGGCAAGGATCGCGGAGAGGACGGAGATGGATCCCGGTTCATCGAGAACATCGACACTGAAGGAATAATCGCGCTCGATCGGACCGCGGCCGCGGTTCGGGAAGGAAGAACGGTATTTTCCTGATTCCTCGAACATCCGGTAGATTGCACTTCCGTCATGGTGCTCGAGCGTATCACAGATGGACTCCAGGGACGCGATGTAGCGCTTCAGGAGAGTCAGGATATTTTCAGTATTTGTCATGCAGATCTGCTCCCACATGACAGGGGAGGAGGAGGCGATCCTCGTGATATCTTTAAAACCGCCGGCCGCCAGCCGCTTCATGATCTCGTCCTTCGAATCATTGTCATGGACAAGATTGACGAGACTGGACGCAACAAGGTGCGGGAGATGACTGATCGCGGCGACAGAAAAATCGTGCTCATGGTAATCCAGAACAAGCGGCAGGGCACCGATCGCCAGGGCGACTTCGCGGATCCGGTCGATCTGTTCCGGAGTCGATCTTGCGGTCGGAGTAATAACATAGTAGGCATTTTCGAGAAGATGGTCAGTTGAACTCTCATAACCGGTCTTTTCAGAGCCTGCCATCGGATGACCGCCAACGAAGACATCCTCATATCCGAGACGTTCCACAGCCTTGTGGATGTCGGTCTTTGTGCTGCCGATATCCGTGATAATGGCACCCGGTTTTAAGAACGGACGGACCTTTTCCAGATACATGGCATTGTACTCCACCGGGGTACAGAGAAAGATGATGTCACATGCGGAGAGCGTCTCATCGATCCCGTCAAGGATGATATCGATCGTCCCCTCTTTCTTTGCCTGCTCAAGCTTCGAGCGGGTCCGCATGTACGCCATAATGGTAATATCTTTATTTGCGCGGCGCAGGCCTCTGGCGATCGAACCGCCGATGAGACCAAGACCGATAAAACCAAAAGTAGAATCAGACATTTTGTAATCCCTCCTTTATCTCTTCGATTTTATAACATGGGTGTGGGAATGTCAACAGAAAAAAATCAACACTTTAAAGTGGCAAAATCAAAACCCGGATCATCGATGTATTTCTTATCTTTTTTCTGACTTAGAAAACTGCACGGCACTGTAACGACTGCGGAGGAGAGATCCTATTCACATTCTATAAAACTTTATAAATTGAAAACCCCGCGCTGCCATTCCATTCGCGGGCGGTGAGTTTCCGGGTGGGAGTGCTTGATCCCGGCACTCCCACCCGGAAACTCACCGCAAAACAAATCTTTCCTCAATCTCAAAAATATCGCAGAAAATAAGAAACCCACCCAGATTTTTAAAAGCTTTTCCGCCAAAACGCCCATGTTTTCCGCAATATCCCAAAAACAATCGAAAATATTTTGTGCAATTTCGATATTTAGCTTGAAAAATTCGAAAAGTTTTGGTAAAATATGACCATAGGCAATAAGCAGTATCGCCAGAACATCTGAACTCCGTAATTTGCGGAAGTCTTTTGAAAAAATGGCAAAAAAACATATACGGGAGGGATTCATATGGATATTTATGGAACAAAACAGATCCGAAATGTTGTACTTTTAGGGCACGGCGGCGCCGGTAAGACGACGGTAGCCGAGGCACTGGCTTATCTGACCGGCGTTACAAAGAGAATGGGCAAGGTTGCTGACGGAAATACGATCAGTGACTATGATAAAGAAGAGATCAAGAGACAGTTCTCGATCTCCACTACAATGGTTCCGATCGAGTACGAGGGAGCAGAAGGAAAGATCAAGATCAACCTTCTTGATACCCCGGGTTACTTCGATTTCGTTGGTGAAGTGGAAGAGGCTGTCAGCGCCGCTGACGCAGCGATCATTGTTGTAAACTGCAAGGCAGGGATCGAAGTTGGTACAGAAAAAGCATGGGATCTGTGTGAAGAATATAAACTCCCGAGAATCATATTTGTCACAAACATGGATGATGATCACGCATCCTTCCGTGAACTGATCTTAAAACTTGAGAAGAAGTTCGGAAGAAAGATCGCTCCGTTCCAGGTGCCGATCCGCGAAAACGAGAAATTCGTCGGTTTCGTAAACGCAGTCAAGATGCAGGGCCGCCGCTTTACGAACCTGTCCGATTATGAGGACTGCGAGATCCCGGAGTACACAAAGAAAAACCTCGGAATTATCCGTGACGCCCTGATCGAGGCGGTTGCCGAGACGAGTGAAGAGTACATGGAACGTTACTTCTCCGGCGAAGAATTCACGCAGGATGAGATTTATACCGCAGTACAGACTCATGTGTGCGACGGTTCGATCGTTCCGGTCATGATGGGTTCCGGAACCAACTGCCAGGGCTTCAATGCGCTGTTAAATGCGATCGACCGCTACTTCCCGTCACCGGATAAGGGCGAGTGCGTCGGCGTTGACGTATCAAACGGCGAGCATTTCACCGCAAAATACAATGACGAGGTTTCCCTCTCTGCGAGAGTATTCAAGACCATCGTTGACCCGTTTATCGGAAAATATTCCTTAATGAAGGTATGCACCGGAACATTAAAACCGGACAGCACCCTTTACAATGTAAATAAAGACGCAGAAGAAAAGATCGCAAAAGTCTACGTGCTGAGAGGCAAGGACGTGATCGAGGTTCCGGAGTTAAGGGCCGGTGATATCGGTGCTGTAGCGAAACTCTCCGTGACACAGACCGGCGATACGATCGCCCTCAGATCTGCTCCGATCGTATACCACAAACCGAAGATCTCCACACCGTACACTTATATGCGGTTTGCAGCCAAGACAAAGGGAGACGAGGACAAGATCTCCAGCGCACTCGCAAGAATGATGGAGGAGGATCTGACACTCCGCGTTGTGAACGATACGGAGAATCGTCAGAGCTTACTCTACGGAATCGGTGACCAGCAGCTCGAAGTTACAGTCAGCAAGCTTCTCGGCCGCTACAAAGTCGATGTGGAACTCTCCAAACCGAAATTTGCGTTCCGCGAGACGATCCGCAAGAAAGTGGAAGCTCCTGGCCGCTATAAGAAACAGTCCGGCGGACATGGACAGTTCGGTGATGTCAAGATGTCCTTTGAACCGTCCGGCGACCTTGAGACCCCGTATATTTTTGAAGAGAAAGTATTCGGCGGAGCGGTTCCGAAGAACTACTTCCCAGCAGTTGAAAAAGGCGTGCAGGAATGCTGCTTAAAGGGACCTCTGGCAGGATACCCGGTAGTCGGCATCAAGGCAACTCTTCTCGATGGCTCCTACCATCCGGTAGACTCCTCCGAGATGGCGTTCAAGATGGCATCAACAATGGCATTCAAGAAAGGATTTATGGAAGCAAATCCTGTTCTCTTAGAGCCGATCGCCTCTGTGAAAGTCGTTGTTCCGGATAAGTTCACCGGCGATGTTATGGGTGATTTGAACAGAAGAAGAGGACGCGTTCTCGGAATGAACTCTCTCCATGGCGGAAAACAGGAGATCGTGGCGGATGTCCCGATGTCCGAGATGTTCGGCTACAATACGGATCTCCGCTCCATGACTGGCGGTATCGGAGAATTCTCCTATGAATTCAGCCGTTACGAGCAGGCTCCTGGCGATGTACAGAAGAAAGAAGTGGAAGCGAGAACTGCAGGCGGAGAAGTGGACGCTTAAAGTTTTTGAAAGATAAGAATAGAGGTAACTATTCAGTAGGTCTGCTCACTTGCTGCGCTGACCGTAATAAAACATGGGACGGAAGGCAAAAATCCCATCGGCGAAGCTGATTTGGAATGGATTTTTGCACGTAACTGTGAGGACACTGAACAGTTACGAACAGACTACGAATTCAGGGATCAGCCGCAAGGCTGGTCCCCTTTTTTACGCGAACAACGAGCCAAAGTCCGCTCTTGCGCGAGACCTTGGCGACTGTCGCGATAACAAGGGGAAACTCGCGAAGCGTGTTTTCACTTGTTGAGGTCAAAAGATATTTACGTTCCGCCTGATACAGGCAAATTCCATTCCCTGCCTATTACCTTGCAGAAGAGGTAAGAGACTTCCGTAGCCTTGTTAAAATACAGACTTCCTGACCGGAGTGAGGAGATTTCCCGGAACGTTCACAGTTTTGCCGAAGTTATGCCATAGTTTTCCATTGACTTACATCTGGACAGAAAGAGAGAAAAATGGTATAGTTATAAACTGATAAGCTATAAATGTAGACGAATGAACGGAAAAATCGTTACAGTTTATGGATGACCGTTTTATGAACAAAGACTGGAACGTGACAGCCTGCTGATCGGATAAAAGATTTCCGGGATGCAGAATGCTCCGACAGAAAATGAGGAATTAGAATGAGAAAATGGTTTTTGATCATGGCCGCGGCGCTTGTACTCTGCTCCGCGTGCGGAAAGAAAGACACTTCGGTGAACGGTGTGACCCAGGAAGCGCAGGCAAGTTCAACAGAAGCGGAGAGCCTTTATAAGGAAGGAGCCGGGTATGTTGGAGAAGAAGATTATGAGAGTGCGATCGAATCACTGTTAAAATGTATTGAACTCGATCCGAATTACAGCAAAGCTTATATCCAGCTTTCCAAGGCATATATCGGAAATGAGGAATATGACGAGGCGGAGGCAATCTTAAAACAGGGATATGAAAAGACGAAAGATCCGTCCCTGGAGAAAGAGCAGGAGAACTGCATCCGCTCGATCTGCCAGGTCCTGACAGACAATGAAGACTATGAGACTGCGATCCCGTGGCTCTTAAAGCTTCAGGAGATCGACGGGGTTACCGTGGAGAACTCCTTACAGCTCTCAGAAGCGTACTCCATGATGGATGACTACGAAAACGCAGTGGCAGTCCTCCAGAAAGCGGATCAGAACGATGAGAGTATTAAAAGTGCTCTGCTGGAGGCGAGAATTTCCTACGGGCAGTATTGTTATGACGAAGGGAAAAATGACCAGGCGATTGAGACTTTAAAGGCCGTGATCGATGAAGCTCCGGACCGGATCGATGCGTATTCCATGCTGATCACCGTGTATGTTGATACCGGAAAGGCAAAAGAGGCGGAGAGCATCGTCCAGAGCGGACTGGAGCGCTTTGTCAACCAGAATTCCACGGTGACGGATGAGCAGCTGGATGAATTTTTAAATTCAGCATCCTCCTATTATATGGAACTTGAGGATGTGGATGCATGCCTGAAATTCTGGGAGAAGGCAGCTTCCATGAGACCTGGAAATAAGAGCTATAAAGAGGAACTGGACAGTTATCGTTCTTCCGCAGCGGATGAGGCATATGCGAAAGCAGATGAACTCCTGGAGGCCGGAGATGTGGAAGGCGCTTCCAAATATTACAAACGTGCGTTCGCACTGGCTCCGTCCAACTATGACGCGGGCGTGATCAGCGGTGGAGATTATACATATTGCCTTAACAAGGACGGTTCCTGGAGACTTGGATGGTATACGGATGAGACCGGCGGCTCTTATTACTTCAGCTCGGCGGCCGGACGCCTCTATGCGAGTGCAGTGACAGGATACCAGCAGCTTGACGGCGCGGTATATTACTTCGAGGATGACGGAAGAATGCTGGTGGACGACACGACTCCGGACGGACGTTTCGCGGATGTGGACGGAAAATTGTTGGATCACAATCCATATGAGGATGATGAGACAGCCGGCGATGAGACGGATGCTGCAGATGAAACGGAAGAAGAAACGGCGGCAGAGACCGAAGAGGAAACTTCCGCTGCGGCAAAGGAGACGACAGCGGCGGTAAAAGAAACTGTGAAGGAGACCACAAAGGCAAATCCGCAGCCGACACAGGCAGCAGCCGTAAATTCCGGAAATCTGAAACTGAATGCCGATACGCTCCAGGAGGCAAGCGACAAGGGCGGAACAAACACTTACGAGAAGACGGAACTCTTTGACGGATCGACTGGAAAACTTACGATGGGCGATGTATATAACTGTCTGTCCAAATACGGAAAGACCGAGTGGGTATCCCAGAAGCTTCCGTATGAGCTGAAAGTTGCAAACGTAAAGGTATGGATCCTTCCGGGCGACAACTGGAATACAACAGGACTTGTCATCAAGGATGCATCCCAGTACTTCGAGGTCCTGAAGAAGAAAGCACTTCCTGACAATGTACAGTTTGCGGTCGAGTTTGACTCCTCCGCAGCCGATAAGCTGGATATCAGCAAGGTGAGACGTACGAACGGAAACTAAAAATTGCAATAATATAAGAAGGGGCGGGAATCCCGGCAGAAGTGTCAGGGTTCCCGCCCTTTTTCCAGTTTGCGCGAACAGCGAGCCAAAGTCCGCCCTTTCTTATGAAACTAAAAAGCGCCGCCTGGGATCCATAATAGAAACCGGGCGGCGTAAAAGATTTTCTGAAATTCAGGATTACAGAAGTCCCTCGTTGTACTTTCTGATGAGCTTCTGGATCTTGTCTGTCGGGGACAGGGAGTTTCCGATGGAAACGTCGTGGTTTAAGGAGTTGATGATGGCAGCAATGTACTTGCTCATATCAGCTTCCACATACCATTCCTTTGTGAAGAGTTCCGGGGAACGGTAGTTTAAGTTTGTTGTGACAACGCTGTCGATATAACCCTTCTGGTAGAACTCGTCGAATTTGTCGAAGCCTGCAGTGAAGAGACCGAAGGTACAGCATACAACAACCTTCTCAGCTTTGCGCTCCTTTAACTCTTTTGCGGTGTCGAGCATGCTCTCGCCGGATGCGATCATATCGTCGACAACGATCACAGTCTTTCCTTCTACAGAGCTTCCGAGGAACTCATGGGCAACGATCGGGTTTCTTCCGTTGATGACCTTGGAGTAGTCTCTTCTCTTGTAGAACATACCCATATCAACGCCGAGGTTGTTGGCGAGGTATACGGCACGGCTCATAGCACCCTCATCCGGGCTGATGACCATTAAGTGGTCTTTATCGATCTTTAAGGTATTGTCATGTTTAAACAGTGCTTTTACGAACTGGTAGGTCGGCATGAAATTGTCGAGACCGGATAACGGGATCGCATTCTGTACACGCGGGTCGTGTGCATCAAATGTGATGATGTTGGACACGCCCATGCTTACTAACTCTTCAAGCGCCATTGCGCAGTCTAAAGACTCTCTGTGAGTACGCTTATGCTGACGGCTCTCGTAAAGGAACGGCATGATCACGTTGATGCGGTGTGCAGTTGATGCGGTCGCACCGATGATCCTCTTTAAGTCCTGGTAGTGGTCATCCGGGGACATGTGGTTTACATATCCGGACATCTTGTAGGTGAGAGAGTGGTTTGTCACATCGACCATGCAGAAAATATCGGTTCCGCGAACAGACTCATTTACGATTCCCTTTGCTTCACCGCTTCCGAAACGCGGGCATGCGCAGTCGAGAAGGTAGGAGTCAACATCGTAGCCGCGGTACTGTAAATTGCCCTGACGGCGAATTAATTCTTCCGTATCGTTGCGGCGGAAGTTTACGATGTGGTCATTGACTTTCTGCGCAAGATCACGGCAGCTCTCAAGAGCAGCGATCTTAAGCGGTGCGAGCGGCAGACGGTCGTTGAAAACGTACTGATTAGACATGTCAGATAATCCTCCGATTTTTAGTGGTGCGGTCTGATCTCTTGTCAGGTCAGACTGTCCGATCATATTTTTGACCTGCATTTCCTTATTATACGGGATGAGCAGGCATTCCACGCCGAGTATACCATTTTCGGACATTTTTCGTCAATAGTTTCGCATGAAAATTCGTCAGAACATTCCTTTACAAATTGGAGGAAGATTGGTATGATTGTGTTTAGAACCATGCAGGAAGGGAAAATAAAGTGAAATATCAGGGACATAAAATTACGGCAGTCGCTCCCGGTTCCATCGCAGAAGAACTGGAACTGGAGCCGGGCGATGTGCTTCTTACCATAGACGGGGAGGAACTGGAAGATATCTTCGACTATGATTATATGACGGACGCTGAGAGCTTCGTGATGGTCGTCCGGAAAGCAGACGGCGAAGAGTGGGAACTTGAGATCGAGAGCGGCGGGGAGGACTTAGGACTCACCTTCGAGAACGGACTCATGAGTGACTACAAGTCATGTTCCAACAAGTGCATATTCTGCTTTATCGACCAGATGCCGCCGGGAATGCGTGAAACTCTCTACTTTAAGGACGATGACTCGAGACTTTCGTTCCTCCAGGGAAACTACATCACCCTGACAAATATGAAGGACAAGGATATCGAGCGTATCATCCGTTTCCATCTGGCTCCGATCAATATCTCGGTCCAGACGATGAACCCGGAGCTGCGCTGCAAAATGCTCCACAACCGGTTTGCGGGGGAGGCGTTAAAGAAGATCGACCGGCTTTACGAGGCGGAGACGGAGATGAACGGGCAGATCGTTCTCTGCAAAGGCGTCAATGACGGAAAGGAACTGGCGTACACGATCGAGCAGCTCTCAAAGTATGCGCCGGTAATGCAGAGTGTGTCGGTTGTTCCGGTCGGACTCTCGAAATACCGTGACGGCCTTTATCCGCTGGAACCGTTTACAAAGGAAGATGCCTGTGAGGTCATCGACCTGATCGAAAAATGGCAGAAGATCAATTATGAGCGCCACGGGATCCATTTTATCCATGCAAGCGACGAGTGGTATATTCTGGCGGAACGGGAGATGCCGGAGGAAGGACGCTATGACGGATATATCCAGCTGGAAAATGGCGTCGGCATGCTGCGCCTCCTTCAGGAAGAGGTGATGGACGCCCTGGACGGGAAGAAGGACGACGGGGTGAAGGAAGAACTCTCGATCGCGACGGGATACCTGCCGTACCCGTATCTGGAAAAGCTTGTGAGGGAGATCGAAAAGGTCTATCCGGGACGAAACGTCCATGTATATCGGATCCGGAATGACTTCTTCGGGGAGAAGATCACGGTGGCCGGCCTCATCACGGGGCAGGATCTGATCGCACAGCTGAAAGAAAGACCGCTGGGAGAGAGATTGCTTCTTCCGGCCGTCATGTTCAAAAGCGGAGAAGAAGTTTTCCTGGATGACATCACAAAGACCCAGGCGGAAGATGCTTTACAGATTCCGATAAATATAGTAAAATCAAGCGGATATGACCTTGTCGATGCGATCCTCGATCCGGAAGCGGCGAGAGAGCAGACTGCGGAACACGGGGCATATGAGCTTACAATGAAAGATGCCGGACTCACGGAAGACGGAGAAGTCATTCCGGACTGGGACGGCGAAGTATAGAAATGAGGAAAAAATATGAGTAAACCAGTAGTGGCGATCGTCGGCAGACCGAATGTGGGAAAATCCACACTCTTTAATGTACTTGCCGGCAGCACGATCTCGATCGTAAAAGATACTCCGGGTGTGACAAGAGACCGTATCTATGCGGACTGCACCTGGTTAAACAACAACTTTACCCTGATCGATACAGGCGGAATCGAGCCGGATTCCAAGGACATCATCCTTGCCCAGATGCGGGAACAGGCTCAGATCGCGATCGATACCGCGGACGTGATCATTTTCATCGTCGATGTCCGCCAGGGACTTGTTGACGCGGATTCCAAGGTTGCGGACATGCTCAGAAAGTCCAAGAAACCGGTCGTTCTTGCGGTCAACAAAGTGGACAGTATGGCAAAATTCGGAAATGATGTATACGAATTCTACAACCTCGGAATCGGCGATCCGGTTCCGGTATCCGCAGCGTCGAGACTCGGTCTCGGTGAGCTCCTTGACGAGGTAGTAAAATACTTCCGTGAGGACCAGTATGACGACAGCGAGGACGACCGTCCGAGGATCGCGATCGTCGGAAAACCGAATGTCGGAAAATCTTCCATTATCAATAAGCTTCTCGGCGAGAACCGTGTGATCGTGTCCAACATCGCCGGAACAACGAGAGATGCCGTTGATACGGAGATCGTGAGAAACGGCACGGAATATATCTTTATCGATACGGCCGGTCTCAGAAGAAAGAGCAAGATCAAAGAGGATATCGAGCGCTACAGCATCATCCGCACGGTAACAGCCGTTGAGCGCGCTGACGTGGTCCTCATGGTCATCGACGCCGTTGAGGGGATCACCGAGCAGGATGCGAAGATCGCCGGGATCGCCCATGACCGCGGAAAAGGCGTGATCGTTGTTGTCAACAAGTGGGATGCGATCGAGAAGAATGATAAGACGATCTATGAGTACACAAGAAAATTAAAAGAGACCCTGTCCTATATGCCGTATGCGGAGTATATCTTCGTGTCCGCCCTGACCGGACAGAGAATGGAAAAACTCTTTGAGCTGATCGATATGGTCCGCGAGAACCAGACGCTCCGTGTGGCGACCGGCGTCTTAAACGAGATCGTGACAGAAGCTGTCGCGATGCAGCAGCCGCCGTCCGATAAGGGCAAACGCTTAAAGATCTACTATGTGACCCAGGTTGCGGTAAAACCGCCGACCTTCGTAATTTTCGTGAACGATAAGGAGTTAATGCATTTCTCCTACACGAGATACCTGGAAAACAAGATCCGTGAGGCCTTTGGCTTCCGCGGAACATCCCTGAAATTCATCATCCGTGAGAGGAAGGAGAAGGATTAAGCGATGGGCAGAGTGCTTTGTCTTGTTATAGGTTATGTGTTCGGATTATTCCAGACAGGATATCTTTACGGGAAGATGAACCATATCGATATCAGAAATTACGGCAGCGGAAACTCCGGAACGACAAACGCGCTCCGGGTTCTCGGAAAGAAGGCGGGACTCATCGTCTTTGCGGGCGACTTTTTAAAGACTGTTTTCGCATGTCTTGCAGCCCGGATCATCTTTAAAGCAAGCCCGGATACAGACCTCTACGTGCTCTATGCGGGTCTCGGAGTTGTCCTTGGACATAATTTCCCGTGCTATCTGCACTTTAAAGGCGGAAAAGGGATCGCATCCATGGCGGGGATCCTCGTGTCCATGGACTGGCGCGTGACGCTCGTCTGTGCGGCTCTGTTCCTCGGCGCTGTGATCATCACAAGATATGTGTCCCTGGGATCGATCCTGGTCGTGATCTCATTCTTCATCCAGATGCTGATCTATGGATCACGGGGGGATTACCGTGTGTCCGAAGGAAGTCTCATGGAGTTTTTTGCCATCTCCTTTATTCTGATGGCGATGGCGATCTGGAGACACAGGGCAAATATTAAACGACTGCTATCCGGTACGGAGAATAAGCTCTGGGGCGGAAAGAAATAAACCGGCATCAGGTGCGTACATAAGAAAATCAACCTTAGGGCGTAGAAAAAGGAGTTCCTGAACATGGAAAAGATTGGTATTATCGGTTCCGGTACATGGGGAACCGCAATTGCGGTACTGCTGGTAAATAACGGACATGAGGTGACACTCTGGTCCGCGATCCCGGCAGAGATCGAGGAGATGGCAAAGACAAGGACCCACAGGAATCTTCCGGGTGTGACACTTCCGGAAGGACTCATCTATACTGCGGATCTTGAAAAGGCGATGGCGGATAAAGATCTTCTTGTGATGGCAGTCCCGTCTGTTTTCGTGCGCAGTACGGCGCAGAAGATGAAACCGTTCTGTAAGGATGGCCAGCTCATTGTCGATGTCGCAAAGGGGATCGAGGAGAATACTCTCGATACAATGACACAGATCATCAAAGAGGAGCTCCCGATGGCTGAGACGGCCGTTCTCTCCGGACCGAGCCACGCGGAAGAGGTAAGCCGCGGACTCCCAACGCTCTGTGTTGCGGGATCCCACAAAAAGAAGATCGCGGAGTATATCCAGTCTACCTTCATCAGTCCGGTATTCCGTGTATACACGAGTCCGGATGTCCTGGGGATCGAGACAGGAGCAGCGTTGAAGAACGTTGTTGCCCTGGCGGCCGGGATCGCTGACGGTCTTGGTTACGGGGACAATGCAAAAGCGGCCCTCATCACCCGCGGAATGGCGGAGATCGCGAGACTTGGCGTTGCCATGGGCGGAAAATATCAGACTTACACAGGACTCTCCGGGATCGGAGACCTGATCGTGACATGTGCAAGCATGCACAGCAGAAACCGCCGTGCCGGGATCCTCATCGGAAAAGGATACACGATGGAGGAAGCCATGAAGGAAGTCCAGATGGTGGTGGAAGGCGTTTATTCCGCAAAGGCTGCGAGAGCGCTTGCAAAGAAATATAACGTCTCCATGCCGATCGTTGAACAGGTCAACGAGGTCCTGTTTGAAGGAAAACCGGCGAAGGAGGCCGTTGCTGACCTGATGCTCCGCGACAAGCGCATCGAGCACAGCGACCTTCCGTGGGAATAAAGATCCGGACAGACCTGCCGCATGAGTGAATAAAAACATCCCCCTCGCGCATACACTGAAACAGTATATGCGAGGGGGTATTTTTATGGATGATTTCCATGTATACAAGGATATCGAGGCGAGGACGGGCGGCGAGATCTATGTGGGCGTCGTGGGACCCGTGCGCACCGGGAAATCTACGTTTATCAAGCGGTTTATGGAACTTCTCGTTCTTCCGAACCTTCCGGACGGGCAGAAAAAGTCGCAGACCAGGGATGAACTCCCGCAGAGCGCCGCTGGGAAGACGATCATGACCACGGAGCCGAAGTTTATCCCGAAGGAGGCGGCGGAGCTGGAACTCGCGGAGGGGATCCGGGCGAAGGTGCGGCTCATCGACTGCGTGGGATTTATGGTGGAAGGCGCCGCAGGACACACGGAAAACGGGGAGGAACGGCTTGTGAAGACTCCCTGGTACGACTACGAGATCCCCTTTACCCAGGCGGCGGAGATCGGGACAAGAAAGGTGATCCGGGACCATTCCACCATCGGTATTGTCGTGGCCTGCGACGGGAGCTTCGGTGAGCTTACCAGGGAGGACTTCCGGGAAGCGGAAGAGCAGACAATCTCAGAGCTAAAGGAGATCGGAAAGCCGTTCCTGATCGTGCTCAATTCCACGAGACCGTATGCGGCGGATACGAAAGCGCTGGCGCTTAAGATGGAAAACCAGTACGGAGTTCCGGTCCGGGCGGCAAACTGTGAGCAGTTAAAGAAGGAGGACATTGAGGAGATCCTGGGGACAGTCCTTCTGGAGTTCCCCGTGACGGAACTCGACCTCGAGATCCCGAAGTGGGCGGAGATCCTGCCGGATACCCATGCGATCAAGGCGGACATGATCGCGGAGGCGGAAAAGCTTTTAAAACGTTCTGTTCAGATGAAAGATGTGCCGAAGGAGACGGTCCCGGAAGAAGACCGGGCGGTGAAAAAGCTGATCGCGGATGAACTCGATCTTGCGAGCGGGCGCGTGACGATCCGGGTCGTCGTCGACGAGAATGCGTACTTTGAGGTCCTGAGCGACATCTCCGGACTGCCGGTGCGCGATGAATACAGCCTGTTTAAGATCCTAAAAGATTCAGCGGAGATGCAGGGCGAGTATGAGAAGGTGAAAAATGCCCTGGCGGAGGTCCGGCAGAAAGGATACGGCATCGTCCTGCCGGATAAGACGGAGATTTCCCTGGATGAGCCGGAGCTGATCCGCCACGGCAGCAAATACGGGGTGAAGATCCATGCCCAGGCTCCGTCCATCAATCTTATCAAAGCGCGGATCGAGACGGAGATCGCCCCGATCGTCGGAAACGAGCAGCAGGCGAAGGATCTGATCGCGTACATAAAGGACGGGGAAGCGACGGAGGACGGCGTCTGGGATACGAATATCTTTGGAAAATCTGTGGAACAGATCGTGGAGGACGGCATGCAGGCGAAGATCTCCCAGATGACAGAGGATTGCCAGATGAAACTCCAGGATACGCTACAGAAAATTATCAATGACAGTAATGGAGGAATGATTTGCATAATTATCTGAAATTTGCTATAATAGATGCAAATAATACAGCTGATTTGCAGCGCGAGGAGGGGTTCCATGAAACTGACATTTATCGGCGCGGATCATGAAGTGACTGGCAGCTGCCATTATCTCAATGCGGCTGGAAAAAACATCCTGATCGATTATGGTATGGAACAGGGCGGAAACGTCTATGAGAATGCGGATCTTCCAATGCCGTTCTCCGATGTGGATTACATCTTTATCACCCACGCCCATATCGACCACACGGGCCTTTTGCCGTTGATCTACGCGAAGGGCTTCAAGGGTCAGATCTTTGCGACCCAGGCGACCTGTGATCTCTGCAACATTATGTTAAAGGACAGTGCCCACATCCAGGAGATGGAGGCAGAGTGGAAGAACAGAAAGGCGAGACGTGCCGGAAATCCGGAAGTTCAGGCACTCTACACGGTCAATGACGCTGAGGGCGTCTTAAAGCACTTTGTCCCGTGCCACTACGGCGATATCCTGACGATCTGTGAAGGGATCGAGGTACGCTTTACTGATGTCGGCCATCTGCTCGGCTCCGCGTCCATCGAGATCTGGATCGACGAGGACGGCGTAAAGAAAAAGATCGTGTTCTCCGGCGATATCGGAAACAAGAATAAGCCGCTGATCAAGGACCCGCAGTATACGGATGAGGCGGATTATGTGGTGATGGAGTGCACTTACGGCGACCGCTCCCATGACAGGACCCATGAGCACATCGAGGAGTTCGCGAAGATCATCCAGAGAACTTTGGACCGCGGAGGAAATGTTGTGGTCCCGGCCTTTGCGGTGGGCAGGACTCAGGAGATCCTTTACTTTATCCGTAAGATCAAGGAAGAGGGACTCGTCACCGGACATGACGGATTCCCGGTCTATGTGGACAGCCCGCTGGCTGTCGAGGCGACCCATGTGTTCAATAAAAACATTTCCGAGTGCTTTGACGAGGAGGCAATGGATCTTGTGAACCGGGGTATCAATCCGATCGGATTCCCCGGACTGAAACTTTCCGTCAGCAGTGACGATTCCAAGGCTATAAACTTCAATTCAGAGCCGAAGGTCATTGTTTCCGCGGCAGGTATGTGTGATGCCGGACGAATCCGCCACCACTTAAAACATAACCTCTGGAGGCAGGAATGTACGATCGTATTCGCCGGATATCAGGCTATCGGAACGCTTGGGCGAAGCCTGATTGATGGTGCGGAGGTCGTAAAGCTCTTCGGTGAGACGATCGACGTGGAAGCGGAGATCGTGAGGTTAGACGGACTTTCCGGTCACGCGGACAGGGAGGGACTTCTCACCTGGATCAATGCATTCAAGAAGAAACCGGGCCGCGTGTTTATGGTACACGGCGATGACCTTGTGTGCACGAAGTTCGCGAATCTCCTGCGGTCAGACTACGACCTTGTGGCGGACGCCCCGTTCTCGGGATCGGAGTTCGATCTGGCAGCGGGTGTATGGCTCAAACAGACCGTCGGCGTTCCGATCCAGAAGGAGACTGCAAGACAGAAGGAGAACAAGTCGATCTTCGCTCTTCTCGTGGCTGCAGGAGAACGTCTGGTGCGGATCATCCAGAAGAACCGCGACTGTGCAAACAAGGATATCAAGAAGTTTACGGCGGAGGTCAATGCACTCTGCGAAAAATGGGATCTCTGACTGCGGCTTATGACTGAGTGAGCCCGGAATATCATGAAATAAGACATCCTGAGAGGAAACAATACGACATGAAAGTGACACTTTATACAGACGGAGCGGCCCGCGGAAACCCGGACGGGCCGGGCGGATACGGAGCAGTGCTCCAGTTTATCGATAAAAACGGGGTTCTCCACGAGAAGGAGCTGTCCGCGGGATATGTGCGGACCACCAATAACCGGATGGAGCTGATGGCCGCGATCGCGGGACTTGAGGCGTTAAACAGGTCTTGTGAGGTGGACCTCTATTCGGATTCGAAATATCTGGTGGATGCCTTCAACCAGAAATGGATCGATGGCTGGGTGAGAAACAACTGGGTCCGCCCGAAGACAGGACCGGTGAAGAACTCGGACCTCTGGAAACGGCTGCTTGCCGCGATGAACCCGCATAAAGTGACGTTCCACTGGGTCAAAGGCCACGACGGACATCCCGGAAACGAGCGCTGTGACCGGCTGGCCACCGGCGCCGCGGACGGAGGGAATCTGCTGGTGGATGAAGGAGTAGAAAACTAGGACTGTCAAATACCCGGGTATTCCAGCATGAAAGTCCGCTGGTCTGCACGGTCGCTTGATGACACTTTTTACAAAAGTCTTACAATCTATTACTAATTTGCGTTTTTTGTTCACAAAGATCTTCCGATATGGTATCTTTTTAGTAGAATGACAGCAGCTGTAAAAGGGGCTGTAACTGTGAGAGTACCGAACAGTTACAAGAGACTGAAAAGAGCGGGAGAGAGCATATATGGGCAGACGCAGAATATGGTTGATCATTATCGGGATCCTGATAGCCGGGGTATCCATCACGTGGGCAGTGGAACGGTTTGTTTCCTCACGGGGAGTGGATACCGCGGCTGTCGTTGGTTTTGAGGCGGATGCCCTGCCGCAGGGGCCTGTGGACGCGGGAAATCCCTATGCGGTAGAAAACAGGATGAAGGCGGCGGGAACGCCGGATCCACAGACTCCGGAAGATGCGGAAGTCAGTGCCCTTGCAATGGCAGAGAATGAGATGGCAGTGGAGGAGAGCGAAACAGGGGCAGCGGCAGAGAACGCAGCAAAAGATCTGCAGGCTTTTGAGGAGACCGTGAAATCCCCGCTGGAAACAGGCAGTGCCGTTTCGGAGGCACAGAAGAACGAGAAATCTGCGGCGGAATATACGCTCTCAGACTTTAAAGAACGTCTTGAGACGGCGCGGACCGAGGCGGAAAAATACCAGGATGATCCGTCGATGAGCCAGACTTCCCGGTATGCTGCGGCGGAGTATGTGCGGAATCTCTGGGACCGGGAGCTGAATATAATCTACGCAGAGATCCACAAAGCGATGGACGAGAATGCGGCGGAATCGCTCCGGCACGAGGAGGTGGAGTGGATCAAAAAGAGGGATCTTGCGGCAGATAAGGCCAGCGCAAAAAGATCCGGTACACCTGCCCAGAGCGTCGAGTATGTCCGGACATCGGCCAATATGACAATGGACCGGTGCTATGAACTCTTAAAGAGCTATGGGGACTATCTGGAACCTGGGGAAGGTCCGGGGGAAAAGTAAAAAACATCTTGCCAACCGAACAAGAAACGATTATAGTATAAGTTATGAGAATCTGCGCCAAAGACCGTACCACCGGCTTTACGGGCAGATTCCGAAAAAATAATATTATAGAAACTGTACAAATGTGTCATTTTAAACACAGGCGTCTGAATTTTGGACAGCCGGAAAAGGAGGCGTTTTTATGTCCGCATTTTTCGCATCATTTGTTTCAACAGCCGTCAAAGCTGTGATTCTGGCCGCAGTTGCCCTGGCGGGAATCGTTCTGGGTAAGAAATTCAGAGATAAAAAAAGTACACAACAGTAACCAGGAGGCAGTACCATGCAGAAATATGGTGTAAACGAACTGAGGAGAATGTTCCTTGAATTCTTCGAGAGCAAGGGACATCTTGCGATGAAGAGTTTCTCCCTCGTTCCGCACAACGATAACAGCTTACTTTTGATCAACTCCGGTATGGCACCGTTAAAGCCGTACTTCACAGGACAGGAGATCCCGCCGAGACGCAGAGTCACCACATGTCAGAAATGTATCCGTACCGGCGATATCGAGAATATCGGTAAGACAGCCCGCCACGGCACATTCTTTGAGATGCTGGGCAACTTCTCCTTCGGCGATTACTTCAAGACAGAAGCGATCCACTGGGCATGGGAGTTCCTGACAGAGTGCGTGGGAATCCCGGCTGACCGTCTCTACCCGTCTGTTTATCTTGATGACGATGAGGCCTTCCGTATCTGGAATGAGGAGATCGGTATCCCGAAAGAGCGGATCTATCGTTTCGGCAAGGAAGACAACTTCTGGGAACATGGCGCAGGTCCGTGCGGTCCGTGTTCTGAGATCTACTATGACCGCGGAGAGAAGTATGGAACAGGTCCGGAGGACGTTATGGGCGGCGAAGGAGACCGTTTCATGGAAGTATGGAATGTTGTATTCTCCCAGTTCAACAATGACGGACACGGAAATTACACCGATCTGATCCAGAAGAACATCGATACTGGTATGGGACTTGAGAGACTGGCTGTTGTCTGCCAGGATGTTGCATCCCTTTTCGACGTAGATACAAACCGCGCTCTGATGGACGAGGTGGGCACTCTGGCTCACTGTAGATACGAGGAGGACGACAAGAAAGACGTTTCCCTCCGTATCATCGCTGACCACGTAAAGAGCTGCACATTTATGGCATCTGACGGGATCATGCCGTCCAACGAGGGCAGAGGCTATGTATTCCGCAGACTTTTAAGAAGAGCTGCACGTCACGGACGTATCCTCGGGATCGAAGGAAACTTCATGACAAAGCTCGCCCAGGTTGTGATCGACCTCTCTAAGGACGGTTATCCGGAACTGGAAGAGAAGAAAGATATGATCCTCCGCGTCATCGACCAGGAGGAGGAGCGCTTCGCAAACACGATCGACAAAGGACTTGAGATCCTTGCTGACCTTGAAAAAGACATGGAAGCAAAGGGAACAAAAGTCCTTGCAGGTGAGGATGCGTTCAAACTTTACGATACTTACGGATTCCCAATCGATCTGACAAAGGAGATCCTTGACGATAAGGGACTCACTGTCGATGAGGAAGGTTTCCACAAGGCAATGCAGGTTCAGAGAGAGACTGCGAGAAGCGCCAGAAAGACTACAAACTACATGGGACGCGACGATATCTACCAGAAACTCGACGCATCCTTAACATCCGCTTTTGTCGGATATGATAAGCTCGAAGCTGAGTCCAGACTGACAGCTCTTGTAAGACTTGCTTCCGATGAAGAGGGCGAGGATGAGATCACAGACGCAGTGACAGACGGCGAGAAGGCATGTGTCATCACATCCGAGACTCCGTTCTACGGAACCATGGGTGGTCAGGTCGGCGACCGCGGCGTGATCGAGAGCGCAAACGGCAAGTTCGAGGTAGAAGATACGATCCACCTTCAGGGCGGAAAGATCGGACACATCGGACACATGGTAAGCGGTATGTTCCAGACAGGCGAGGCGGTAACTCTGAAGGTAGATGAGGAGAACCGTGCCCTGATCGGAAGAAACCACAGTGCGACCCACATCCTCCATAAGGCTCTGAGAACCGTTCTCGGAACTCATGTTGAGCAGGCTGGCTCCCTTGTGACAAGAGACAGACTTCGTTTCGACTTCACTCATTTCTCCGCGATGACTCCGGCTGAGATCAAGGAAGTAGAAGCGATCGTAAATAAAGAAATCCGTGCGGCACTTCCGGTGGTTACAGACGTTATGGGTCTGGAGGACGCGAAGAAGACAGGCGCGATGGCGCTCTTCGGCGAGAAGTACGGCGATAAGGTCCGTGTCGTAAGAATGGGAGACTTCTCCACAGAGCTCTGCGGCGGAACCCATGTAAAGAATACTTCTGAGATCAGCTGTTTCAAGATCCTCTCTGAGGCTGGCGTTGCAGCAGGTGTGAGACGTATCGAGGCACTGACCTCCGACGGTCTGATCCATCATTATGAGAATGTGGAGCAGGAGCTTCATGCGGCAGCGGCTGCAGCAAAATCCACTCCGGCAGACTTACAGACAAAGATCGAGTCCATGATGGAGGAGATCAAGGCGCTTCACTCTGAGAATGAGAAGTTAAAGAGCAAACTTGCCAAAGAGGCAATGGGCGATGTTATGGATCAGGTTCAGGATGTGAAGGGCGTAAAAGTTCTCGCAGTCCGCGCAGACGGCGTTGATATGAATGGTCTGAGAAACTTGGGCGACCAGTTAAAGGAGAAGCTTGGCGAGGGCGTTGTTGTGATCGCATCTGTTCTCGACGGCAAGGTAAACCTGATGGCTGCTGTGACCGATGAGGCCCAGAAGAAGGGCGCTCATGCAGGAAACCTCATCAAGGCGATCGCAGGCCTTGTAGGCGGCGGCGGCGGTGGACGTCCGAACATGGCGCAGGCCGGCGGAAAGAAACCGGAGGGCGTTGCGGACGCACTCGCAAAGGTTGCGGAAGTCGTTTCTGAGCAGGTAAAATAGTTAAAATCGTAATATAATCAAAAAAATTTAAAAAAATGTATTTTTCCGGTAAAAACGGGTTGACGAATGTGTAATTTATGATATAATCATACCAGTGCTAAAAAATACCCAAACAGTTGTATTATGCACAATTACACAACTGGAGGGAGGTTAGGTGTGAGCTATGTCAAACGTAATCGTTAAAGATAACGAAAGCCTGGACAGCGCTTTACGCAGATTCAAAAGAAACTGCGCAAAGGCAGGTATTCAGCAGGAGATTCGTAAAAGAGAGCATTATGAGAAGCCGAGCGTAAGACGTAAAAAGAAGTCTGAAGCGGCAAGAAAGCGCAAGTACAACTAATAAGCGTACAGGGGCTGTTCCTTTGGGGACGGCTCCTTTTCTTTTTGCGCGAAATACAGGATTAGAAAAAGCTGTTGCGGGATAAAGACGGGCGTATTATACTAAAAAAAGAGCGGACAGGGCGGCTCCCGGAACCGGAGACAACAGGCCTGCGAAAATAAATGTCGTCTGTGAGCCAAAGATTCGGCCCACAGACAAGGTGACGTAAAATACATTGCATCAGAGGAAGGAAACAAACATGGAAAAGAAAATTGAGAGTCTGATCAGAGAACATAAGATCATCGCGATCTTAAGAGGAGTACCATCCGATAAGGTTGTCGATGTTGCGAAAGCATTATATGACGGCGGTGTCCGGCTTCTGGAGATCACATTCAACCAGAAATCCGAGACAAAGCTCATCGATACACCGAATGCGATCCGCGCGGTCCGTGAGGCGCTCGGCGACAAGATGGTGATCGGAGCGGGTACTGTGATGTCTGTGGAGGAAGTTCACGCTGCAAAAGAGGCTGGTGCGTCATTTACCCTTGCTCCGAACGTGGATGAGTCTGTGATCAGGGAGACAGTAGCCTGCGGGCTGGAGTCGATCCCGGGTGCGATGACTCCGTCGGAGATCGCCGATGCTTACCGTTACGGCGCATCTGTCGTAAAACTTTTCCCGGCCGGAAACCTTGGCCTTTCCTACTGCAAAGCTGTCATGGCGCCGATCAACCATATTCCGATGATCGCGGTTGGCGGTGTGGATGACAAGAACCTTCCGGATTTCTTAAAAGCAGGTTTTATCGGTCTTGGGATCGGCTCCAGCCTGACAAATAAGAAGATGATCGAAGAGGGCAGATATGACGAGCTGAAGGCCCTTGCCGAGACTTATGTGAAGGCAGCTGTAACTATTCAGTAGGTCTGCGCATTTACTGCGCTGACCGTAAGAAAACATCGGCTTGAAGGCAAAAATCCCATCGGCGAAGCCGATCTGGAATGGATTTTTGCGCGTAACTGTGAAGGTACTGAACAGTTACAGGCTGCTGAAAAATAAGAAACGGGGAGAACCAGTCAAAAATGAAAAATTATACGATCACGATCGATACAGGTACGACCAACACTCGTGTATTCCTGTTTAATGAAAAAAATGAGGTGGCGGCATCCGTGAAGTCTGAGATCGGTGTCCGCATCACCGCGATCGATGGAAATAATAACCGGTTAAAAACGGCGATCAGGGGCTGCCTTGAAGAAGTTCTGAAACAGGCGGGGATCACCTATGATGAGGTGAAGAAAGTCGTTGCCTCCGGAATGATCACCTCCAACGTGGGTCTTGTGGAGATCCCGCATGTGGTTGCTCCGGCATCTGCCGAAGACCTTGCAGAGGCTGCAAAGAGCGTGCTGATCGAGGACATATGCCCGCTTCCGATCCTCTTTATCCCGGGGGTAAAGAACCGTGACGGAAAGCTGGATCTTGCGACTTTTGAGTCCATGGATATGATGCGCGGTGAGGAAGTGGAAACGGTTGCGGTCGTTGAGAGCCTTCCGAAAGGACAGGCGTACCTTCTCGTCCTTCCAGGTTCCCACACAAAGTTTGTCTCTGTGGACTGTGCCGGAAAGATCACGGGCTGTCTCACGACGATCAGCGGAGAGCTCCTCTCTGTGATCACAAACGACACCTTGATCGCGGATGCAGTGGGTCATTCCTTCGCCTCCGAGGAGACTTATGCGAAAGAGTATGTTCTCGCCGGATATGAGACTGCAAAAAAGGCCGGGATCGGCCGCGCATGCTTTTCCGCGAGGATCTTAAACACGTTCGCAGAGCCGGATAAGACGAAGATCGCAAGCTATGTATTGGGTGCTGTTTTGCAGAACGATATGGAGGCGGTCAAGAACAGTGGCGCATTGAAATGCGACGCGGATACGACGGTTGTGATCTATGGAAAGAATCCGTTGAGAGAAGCACTCATGGATCTCTTCACAGAGGAACATTTCTTCTGCCATGTGACGGAATTCATCCCGGAGGATTCTGTTCCGACATCCGCAAAGGGAGCACTGCATATTGCGTCCCTGGCGGAAAAATTTATATAAAATTTAGAAAACTTAGACATAATTTACATCTGCTTTATCAATCTATCACACGATTTAACGCGTTCTAAGCGCCGGACAGGTTGACGGTGAGGGCCAGTTTTTCTAGAATAGATATGTATAAAGAATCTCTAAAAATTATAAAAAAATTAGAAAGAGATTCGAAAAATATTGTGGCTGAACGGCTGCAAAATATCTAAAAAGGAGAGACTTGTTATGAAAAAGCGAGTATTAAGTCTGGCCCTCGCTGCAGCAATGGCGGCATCCCTCACCGCATGCAGCGGTAATTCCAGCACAACAGAGACAACGGCAGCTGCCGGAGAGACGAAAGCTGCTGAAAATGCAGCGACAGAAAGCAAAGAAGCGGACGCTTCCGGTGTGGATGTATCCGGCTGGAAGAATAAGACCGTTACCTGTATTGTTCCTTACGATGCGGGCGGCGGCACTGATACAGTCATGCGTGCGTTAGCTGACGCAGCAAAAGGTTCCTTTAAGAATATTTCCGTAGAGAATCGTTCCGGCGGCGGCGGAGCGACCGGTATGCTTGCAGGAGCGAACGCTGCGGCAGACGGGACCACGGTTACGATGATCACGGTAGAGCTCGCAACCCTCGAAGCGATGGGAACAAATGCGGGTCTTACATATTCCATGTTCAAGCCGATCATGATGGTAAACAGCGCATGCTCCGCGATCACCGTGAATGCGAAGGATGACCGTTTCAACACGATCGAGGACTTCATCAACTACGCAAAAGAGAACGAGGTTTCCATGGGCAACTCCGGAAACGGCGCGATCTGGCACCTCGCAGCAGCTGGTCTTGCGAAAGAGACAGGTGCAAAATTCAAACATGTCGCTTACGATGGAGCAGCAGGTGCGATCACAGACCTTCTCGGTGAGCATATCGATGCGGTAGCAGTTTCCTACGCAGAGGTTGCAAACTATGTTGAATCCGGAGATTTAAAGGTCCTTGCAGTTATGAATGATAAGCGTCTCGACGCGATCCCGGATGTTCCGACATGCAAAGAAGCAGGCTACGATGTTGTTCTCGGTACATGGAGAGGTCTCGGAGTACCGGCAGATACCCCTGACGAAGTAGTAGAGCAGCTCTATCAGATCTTCTCCCAGGCAGCAGAGTCTGATGTATTCGTTGATTTCATGAATAAGTCCAACAATGTGATCGATATCATGGACGGCCCGAGCTTCGAGGAGAGGATCGTTTCCGACCTTGATACCTACAAAGCGCTCGTAACAGACCTCGGATTAAAGATTCAGTAAATATCAGAAGGGAGCCGCAGCTCATCCTGCGGTTCCCGTATGTCAGAAAAACGATATTACGAAGAATCGAGGTTCCTGTATGAGAAAAGGAAATATTATTGCGGGCATTGTCTGCGCAGCAGTTGCCCTCTATGTCATCGTGACCTGTCTCGGCTATCCGAGAGCAGCGGCTTACGGTACAGGAGTTCCGGGGCCGGGACTCTGGCCGGGGATCATTGCGGCATTGCTTCTGATCTGCTCTGTCGGACTGATCATCGGAACCCTGATGATGAAAAAAGAAGATCTTCCGGAACTTCCGATGTGGACGCCGGGAACAAAACGTGTATACATTTCCATGGTGATCCTTCTTGTATACATGCTGGTGTTATCTACAGTCGGCTTTATCATTCCGTCCGTGATCATGCTGTTTGCATTCTGCCAGTGGTTCCACAGGGGAGCGATCTGGAAAAATGCGGTGATCTCCATCGCAGTGATCCTTGTGATCTACTTTGTATTCAAAAATTTCCTGAATGTGCCGATCGATTTCGGTATGTTCAGTATATAGGAGGGCTGAAATATGAGTTTCTTTCTTGAAGTTGTACAGTCAGCGTTCAGCCCGATGGTCTTATTCTACATGTTTGCGGGCGTTGCGGCAGGTATCTGCATCGGAGCATTGCCGGGACTGACTGCCACCATGGGCGTTGCGCTTCTTCTTCCGCTTACATTCGGTATGGACGCCACATCCGGTATCTTAATGCTGCTCGGGATCTATGTCGGTGCGATCTACGGAGGATCCATCTCCGCGATCCTTTTACATACACCTGGTACACCGGCCTCCGCGGCAACTGCCATTGATGGATACCAGTTTTCCAAACGCGGTGAGGCAGGACGTGCCCTCGGCATCGCGACACTTTCCAGCTACATCGGCGGCGTTGTGAGCTGTCTCTGCTTATGGCTTATCAGCCCGCAGCTCGCAAAACTTGCGTTAAAATTCAGTTCTGCAGAGTTCTTTTTACTCGCAGTATTCGGTCTCTGCATTATCGCCAATATCTCCGGTGAAAACATGGCGAAGGGTCTGATCTGCGGATTCCTCGGAATCTTAACAGCTACCGTTGGTATCGACAGCGTGACGAGTTACATCCGTTTTACAGACAATGCGAACCTTCTCTCAGGTATCCAGTATATTCCGGTCATGATCGGCCTCTTTGCGATGAGCCAGGCGTTTGAGACGATCGAGGATATCTACAGCACGGATGAGATCGATGCGACAGTCACAAGACTTCTTCCGACGAAAGAGGATGTGAAGACCATGTTCCGGGTTGCCCCGGTGACAGGACTTATCGGAACCATCATCGGCATCATCCCTGGTGCCGGTGCTGATATCGGATCCTTCGTCGGATACAACACAGCCCGCGGAATGTCCAAACATCCGGAACTGTTCGGTAAAGGAAGCCCGGAGGCCGTTGCTGCTTCCGAGGGCGGAAACAACGGTGTTACCGGCGGTGCGATGATCCCGATGCTGACACTCGGTGTTCCTGGTGATGCTGTAGCAGCCATCATGATCGGAGCGCTGACGATCCAGGGCCTGACTCCGGGACCGATGCTCTTTAAGACAAACAAGGTTCTTGTATACACGATCTTCCTTGGAATGTTCGTTGCCAACACGATCATGGTACTCCTTGGATTCTC
>NZ_WQPQ01000039.1:27575-113581 GCF_018785365.1 Clostridium sp. MCC344
CCCGACAAGCCCGGCGATCCTTGGCCTGATCCTTGGACCGATGGCGGAGAAGAACTTCCGTACCGCACTCTTAAAGTCCAGCGGTAATGTCGGCGTATTCTTTAATACCCCGATCTGCTGGTTCTTCCTGGCACTGATCGCATTTACTCTCATCGGTGCAGTGCGCAGCCAGATAAAGCTAAAGAAGAAAGCAGAATGACAGCTGAAAAAAATATTGCATAAAAATTGACCATGTTCTGCCCGGATCCGGAATTCATTTCCAGCGGGCAGAACATTTTTTTGTCTAAAACTTACAAAAATCATGAAAAACAAAGGAAAAACGAAACTATCTTTTGTAAATAGCGCCAGAAAGGCGTTGACAATTTGTTCACAAACGGCTAAAATATCTTTTGTAAAAATTTCATAAAGAATCCTAAAAAATCGTTAAGAAAGTATTAGGAAAGAAAAGGAGTAGTTTTATGAGAAAAAGAGTAGTATCGCTCGCAATGGCAGCAGCTATGGCTCTCTCCCTGACAGCTTGCGGAAGCAGCTCCAGCAAAACAGAGACAACTGCAGCAGCGACAGAGGCAGCAAAAACAGAGACAACTGCAGCAGCTGAGGGGGCAGCAACAGAGGCAGCAGCTTCTGGCGTTGACACATCCGCATGGAAGGATAAAACAGTTACATGTATCGTTCCTTACGATGCAGGCGGCGGTACCGATACAGTTATGCGTGCTTTAGCAGACGCAGCGAAGGGTTCCTTCAAGAACATCTCCGTAGAGAACCGTTCCGGCGGCGGCGGAGCAACCGGTATGCTCGCTGGTGCAAACGCTAAGGCTGATGGCACAACCGTTACCATGATCACTGTAGAGCTTGCAACTCTTGAGGCTATGGGAACAAACGCTGGTCTTACATATTCCATGTTCAAACCGATCATGATGGTAAACAGCGCATGCGCAGCTATCACAGTAAACGCTAAGGATGATCGCTTCAACACGATCGAAGACTTCATCAACTACGCAAAAGAGAACGAGGTTTCCATGGGTAACTCCGGTAACGGCGCGATCTGGCACCTTGCAGCAGCAGGTCTTGCAAAAGAGACAGGCGCTCAGTTCAAACACGTTGCTTATGATGGAGCAGCAGGTGCGATCACAGACCTTCTTGGTGAGCACATCGACGCAGTAGCAGTTTCCTACGCTGAGGTTGCTAACTACGTTGAGTCCGGTGACTTAAAGGTTCTTGCAGTTATGAACGACAAACGTCTTGATTCCATTCCGGACGTTCCGACATGCCAGGAAGCTGGTTACAATGTAGTTCTTGGTACATGGAGAGGTCTTGGCGTTCCGAAGGATACTCCGGACGAGGTTGTTGAACAGCTCTATGAGATCTTCTCTCAGGCAGCAGAGTCTGACGCGTTCGTTGACTTCATGAACAAGTCCAACAACGTGATCGACGTTCTTGACGGCGCTACATTCGAGGAGCGTATCAAATCTGACCTTGAGACATACACAGCTCTGGTTACAGATCTTGGTCTGAAAGTACAGTAATATCAAACCGGCTCAAAGGGGAGTGGGGAACCACTCCCTTGTTTTGTCCGGAGCAGCAAACCGCTGCCGGACAGTTGTTTTAGAATGGAGTTTCAATATGAGAAAAGGAAATATTATTGCAGGTCTGATCTGCGCGGCAGTCGCTGTCTATGTGATCGTTACCTGTCTCGGATATCCGAGAGCAGAAGTTTACGGCACAGGTGTTCCGGGCCCGGGACTCTGGCCGGGGATCATCGCGGCGCTTCTTCTGATCTGTTCCGTTGGTCTGATCGTTGTGACACTGATGATGAAAAAAGACCAGTTCCCGGAGCTTCCGATGTGGACACCGGGTACAAAACGTGTATACATTTCCATGGCGATCCTGCTTGTATACATGCTGGTATTATCCACACTTGGATTTATCATTCCGTCCGTTATCATGTTATTCGGCTTTATCCAGTGGTTCCATAAGGGAGCGATCTGGAAAAATGCACTGATCTCTGTGATCGTGATCCTGGCAATCTACTTTGTATTCAAGAACTTCCTGAATGTGCCGATCGACTTCGGTATGTTCAGCATTTAAAGAAAGGGGTAGCAGAATGAGTTTCTTTTTAGAAGTATTTCAGAGCGCGTTCAGCCCCATGGTACTGTTCTACATGATCGTAGGTGTAGCAGCCGGAATCTGTATCGGAGCACTGCCGGGACTTACCGCAACTATGGGTGTAGCCCTTCTTCTGCCGCTTACATTCGGTATGGATGCCACAGCAGGTATCCTCATGTTACTTGGAATTTACGTGGGAGCAATCTATGGCGGATCTATTTCCGCGATCCTTTTACATACACCGGGTACACCGGCCTCCGCTGCAACCGCTATCGATGGATATCAGTTCTCCAAGCGCGGTGAGGCAGGACGTGCACTCGGTATCGCAACACTTTCCAGTTATGTGGGCGGTGTTGTCAGCGTTCTCTGCTTATGGCTCATCAGCCCGCAGCTTGCGAAGCTTGCATTAAAGTTCAGCTCTGCTGAGTTCTTCTTACTCGCGGTATTCGGACTCTGTATCATTGCCAACATCTCCGGCGAGAATATGGCAAAGGGCCTGATCTGCGGATTCTTAGGAATCTTAACAGCTACTGTCGGTATCGACAGTGTAACAAGCTACATCCGTTTCACAGACAACGCAAACCTTCTCTCCGGTATCCAGTACATCCCGGTTATGATCGGTCTCTTCGCGATGAGCCAGGCTTTCGAGACCATCGAGGATATCTACAGCACCGATGAGATCGATGCGAGCGTAACAAGACTTCTTCCGACAAAGGAGGATGTGAAGACGATCCTTCGCGTTGCTCCGGTTACCGGTCTCATCGGAACCATGATCGGTATCATCCCTGGTGCAGGTGCCGATATCGGATCCTTCGTTGGATACAACACAGCCCGCGGAATGTCAAAACATCCGGAACTGTTCGGTAAAGGAAGCCCGGAGGCCGTTGCTGCTTCCGAGGGCGGAAACAACGGTGTTACCGGCGGTGCAATGATCCCGATGCTGACACTCGGTGTTCCTGGTGATGCCGTAGCAGCGATCATGATCGGCGCACTGACGATCCAGGGTCTTACCCCGGGACCGATGCTTTTCAAGACAAACAAGGTTCTTGTATACACGATCTTCCTTGGAATGTTCGTTGCCAACACGATCATGGTACTCCTTGGATTCTCCTGCATCCGCCTTTTCACAAAGGTATTGAGCGTTCCGAAGACGATCTTAACTCCGATCATCTTCATCCTCTGCGTAGTCGGAAGCTATGCGATGAGAAGCAACTTCTACGATGTAGGAACGATGCTGATCGCAGGTGTCATCGGCTGGCTCATGGGTAAAGTAAAGATTCCGACAAGCCCGGCGATCCTCGGTCTGATCTTAGGGCCGATGGCTGAGAAGAATTTCCGTACTGCACTGTTAAAGTCCAGTGGTAACCCGGTCGTATTCTTTAACACCCCGATCTGCTGGTTCTTCCTGGCGCTGATCGCATTCACACTTTTTGGTGCAGTGCGCGGACAGCTCAAGAAGAAAAACTAACGGAAAAACCGCATTTTACGGTTGAAAATGAACATTATAACCGCATCTGCTTTTCGGCTATGTGCCGGAGAGTGGGTGCGGTTTTTTTATTTAACAGGAAATTCCGATGGAACTTCCTGTTAAACAAAAAGGCACTGCGTGCCTAAGATGCGCACTCGCGCGAAGATGAAGGTTGTCGCAAGCGACCGCGCTCGGCGCGAGAATGTGCCAAGGCACATTCTTATTTAGGAACATTCTTTGTTCTCCTGGAATAATAAAAAGGAACTGTACATAAACTTCTGTAAGGCATGATCCGGCGGAGCATGATATGAGAGAGCAGAAAAAGGGCGGCTTTCCCCGGCTGGACTCCGCGGGTGTGTTCGCGGATGCGGTGGGCGGGGAGACACTCCTGACGTTCATCGGGACGCGGGCGGTACATATTGAAAATTACAGGAGTATTCTTGTATACACGGATACGGAGATCCGGATCCAGTGCAGGCATTATATTCTCTTTGTTTCGGGAAAGAAGTTAAAGATCTGCTATTATGATAAGGATGAGATGAAAATATCCGGCCGCCTGGAGGTGATCCGGTTTGAATAGATTAAAAGATATGCGGGAGGGAAGCGTGAAAGTCCGGATCGAGGGGAGAGGGATGGAGCGCTTTTTTAATATTGCGGCCCAGAGAGAAATTGAGATCTGGGACATCGAGACTGAAGAAAGAGAGAAGAAGTGCGGAGGAAAACGGTCCGTGTACTTTAAGATCATGCCTCGGGATTTTAAACACTTAAAATCTATTGCCGAAAAGACCGGGGTTCGCCTGAGGATCACAGAGAAACACGGACTTCCCTTCTGGATGATCACCGGCCGCCGCCGGAGCCTCTGGGTCGGAGGACTTGCTGCTTTTTTTCTGCTGATCTTCGTCTCATCTTTTTATGTGTGGGACATCTCCTTTGACGGAAACTGCCGGTTTACGGATGAGACACTGCTGCACTTCATAGACGCAGTCCCGGTCCGGTGCGGGATGAGAAAGAGCGAAATCTCCTGTGCGGACCTGGAAAACAGGATCCGGAACGCTTTTCCGGAGATCAGCTGGGTGTCCGCGGAACTCACCGGCACAAGACTTACCGTCCATATCCGGGAAAATGACGGGATCCTGAAAGCAGAAAAAGAGCCGGAGACGCCCTGTAATCTTGCGGCGAAAGCGGACGGTACCGTGATAAAAATGATCGTGCGAACCGGGATCGCGTGCGTGAAAGCCGGTGACACGGTGGCGGCTGGTGATATCCTGGTATCGGGGAAACTTCCGATCTACGACGACTCGGAGACGCTCGTAAAGACAAATAAGGTGCATGCGGATGCGGAAATATATGCTGAGACGACAAAGACTGCCGGGTGGACGATCCCGGAGACGGAGGAGATCCGTGCAGCGACGGGAAAGAAACGCCGGGGACTCTTTTTGAAATTTGCCGGCGCAGAATTTTATTTTCTGATGCCGGACTTAAAAAAAGAAAGCACCTGGGAACTTTTTATGGAGGAGACCCAGCTCAGACTTTCGGAAAATTTTTACCTTCCGGTCTACGTCGGGATCCTCACCGCCAGGGAATATGTCCCCTATGAAAAAGTCCTCACAAAAACGGAAGTATCAGACGCTGCGGACCGTTATTTGAACGAATATATGCAAAATCTTACGGAAAAAGGTATACAAATCCTTGGTAGTGATGTTAAAATAGAGAGAAGTGGATCCCACTGGAAGATCCATGGAACACTGACGGTGGTGGAGGACATCACGAAAAGCTCCCCCATCCCGGAAGATCAGGAGGAGATTCAGACATTAGATGAGCATCATTGAGACAATCATAGACATTCCGGCAGAACATGAACGGAAAGTCTGCGGACAGTTTGACAGTTATCTGAAAAAAATTGAGCGGACACTTCACGTATCCATGGTGGCGCGTGACGGAGAGATCAAGGTCATCGGACCGGATCACGCAGTAAAGCGCGCAAAGAGCGTGTTTTCGACACTGCTGGAGCTCTCGAAGCGCGGCGAGGAGATCGGGGAACAGAACGTGGACTACGCTCTGGCGCTCTCCTTTGACGATAAGGATACGGAAATGCTTTCCCTGGACCGCGATATCATCTGCCATACCATAAACGGAAAACCGGTAAAACCGAAGACATTGGGACAGAAACAGTATATCGACCTGATCAGGAAAAAGATGATCGTGTTCGGCGTCGGCCCTGCGGGAACCGGAAAGACATACCTCGGTATGTCCATGGCGATCCAGGCCTTCAAAAACGGGGAGGTTGGCAGGATCATCCTGACGCGCCCGGCGATCGAGGCGGGAGAGAAGCTTGGCTTTCTTCCGGGCGACCTGCAGAGTAAGATCGACCCGTATCTGCGCCCGCTCTACGACGCTCTTTACCAGATCATGGGCGCGGACAGCTACCTCCACAATTCGGAGAAAGGCCTGATCGAAGTGGCGCCTCTCGCGTACATGCGCGGACGAACCCTGGACAACGCGTTCATCATCCTGGATGAGGCCCAGAACACGACCCAGGCCCAGATGAAGATGTTCCTGACGAGGATCGGTTTCGGTTCCAAGGTCATCATCACCGGCGACCAGTCCCAGAAAGACCTGCCTGCCGGTCAGGTGTCGGGGCTTGATGTGGCGCTTAAAGTATTAAAGAATATCGACGATATCGGGATCTGCCGTTTCTCAAACGAGGACGTGGTCAGACATCCGCTTGTTCAGAAGATCGTAAAAGCATATGATGAATATGAAGGCCGTGAGAAACCGGAGAGAAGATCTCGCGGGGAACATCAGAAGGACGGCCGGGAAGGACGGGAACAGAGATGACAGTGACAGTGGAGTACGAAGCGGAAGAAAAGCTGGATCTCCCGTACGAGGAGATCATAAAAAATGTGATCGAGGAATCCCTGGATTACGTGGAATGCCCGTATGACGCGGAGGTGAATGTCCTCCTGACGGACAACGCCGGGATCCACCAGATCAATCTTGACATGCGCGGGATCGACAACCCGACAGACGTTTTGTCGTTCCCGATGTGTGATTTTGAGACACCGGGCGACTTTTCCCATCTGGAAGAGACGCCGGAGGAATACTTCGACCCGGATACAGGGGAATTACTTATGGGGGATATTGTAATTTCCGTGGATAAGGTGAAAGAGCAGGCTGAGAAGTATGGCCACTCTCAGACGAGAGAACTGGCATTCTTAGTAGCGCACAGCATGCTTCATTTATCCGGCTACGACCATATGGAGGATGAGGAGCGGATCCAGATGGAGGACATGCAGAGAGAAATTCTGGAACGGAGAGGTTACAGGAGATGAGAAAACGGGGCAGAGCATTTATTATTGGTATTGGAATCATGATGGCAGCGGCAGCGCTCTCCGGATGCGGGAAGAAAGCGGAGGAAACAGCCGCGACGACGGAGGTGGAGACAGAGACGCCAGAGGAGACAAAAACGATCGTCCTCGAGACAGAGCCGACGACGGAGGCGGAGACGGAACCGGAAGGTCCGGAGGAACGCAAAGAAGTCGACGGAAAGATCCAGAGTTACCTGACCGGTGAGATGGTGGATGTGGCGAAAGCTAACAGACGCCCTGTTGCGGTCATGATGAGCAATGATAAAGCATCTCTGCCCCAGTACGGCATCAACCGGGCGGATGTTGTCTACGAGGCGCCGGTGGAGGGCGATATGAACCGCTACATGGCGATCTTCGAGGACTATGATGATATCGAGCGGATCGGTTCCGTCAGAAGCTGCCGTACCTACTATACATATTTCGCGAGAGAGTACGATGCGATCTATGCCCACTACGGACAGAGCACCTTCGCAGTTCCGTATCTGAAAAATGTGGACAACATCAACGGTGTCGATGGCACAGGCGGAAATGCGTTCTACCGCACAAAGGACAAGAAGGCACCGCATAACGCCTACACAAGCGGCGCGAAATTAAACAAGACCATCGGTCAGCTGGGCTACCGCACTTCCTACAGCGATACCTACAGCGGACACTTCCAGTTCTCAAAAAACGCTTATGTCCCGGCAGAATCAGACGCAAAGGACGCGTATAAGTTCTATCCGTCCTATGCGATGAACAATCCGTGGTTTGAGTACAATGAGGGAGACGGAAAATATTACCGGTTCCAGTACGGCGGAAAGCACAACGGAGACGGCGGCCAGATCGCTGTCAGGAACGTGATCTTCCAGTACGTGGAGTGGGGACATTACGCCAGCACCGATTATCTCAACATCAACGTCCACAAAGGCGGAGCGGGTTATGTCTTTACAGGCGGAAAGTGCGTTCCGGTCTCCTGGAAAAAGGATGGGGACTTCGGACCGACCCGCTACTATGACTCTGAAGGAAAGGAAGTTATGCTTAACAAAGGAAAGACCTGGATCTGCATTGTAGGAGCAGACAGGTTCGATAAAGCTGAAATTTATGGAAAGTAACAGACAGAAAAAGAAGAAGGAATCCAATTTCGTCGTCCAGGGAAGTATCCTGGCGGTGGCGTCCATCGTGGTGAGGATCATCGGTATCGCGTACCGCATCCCGATGATCAACATCATCGGCGATGAGGGAATGGGGTATTATGGAACTGCGTTTAATGTATACAATATTGCGCTGCTCCTGTCCTCCTACAGCCTGCCGCTCGCCGTGTCGAAGATGGTTTCCGCGAGACTTGCAGGAAAACAATACCGGAACGCCGCGAGGGTCCTGCGCGCGGCACTCTGCTATGCAACGATCGTTGGTGCATTTGCGGCCGCAGTGATCTGGTTCGGCGCTGATTTCTTTGCGAGAGACGTATTCTTTATGCCTTATGCGGCATTTGCATTAAAGACATTAGCCCCGACGGTCTGGATCATGGCGTATCTCGGTGTGTTCCGCGGATATTTCCAGGGACAGGGAACCATGGTGCCAACGGCCTTTTCCCAGGTCTTTGAACAGATCGTAAATGCCATCATCAGCGTGGCTGCAGGAAGCTTTCTCTTTAACGAGGCGTTAAAGACAGAAGTATTAAAGAACCAGACAGGAACCGGCTATTCCAACGCCTGGGGAGCTGCCGGAGGAACGATCGGTACAGGTGCGGGCGCCTTCACGGCGCTGATCTTTCTGCTTTTCCTCTTTGCGATCAGCAGAAACGTCCGCAGACGTCAGATCCGCAGGGATCAGACGGAATTTGTGGAGAGCTATAAGGAGATCACGAGAGTCCTGTTCTTCACGGTCGTTCCGGTTATCCTGAGTTCCGCGATCTACAACTTAAACAGCGTGCTGGATAACGGGATCCTCGCATACAACTTTAAGACTCTCGGACAGGGAGATGAATTTGCCTCCATCTGGGGAGTGTATACAGGAAAATACCATCTGCTGATCAATGTGCCGATGGCGATTTCCAATGCCCTTTCGTCCTCCCTGATCCCGTCCGTATCCAGGGCAGTGGCGATGGGAGACAAAAAGCTTGTGAGAGAGCGCGTGGCATCTGCGATCCGTTTCTCCTGCTTTGTGGCGATCCCGTCCACTGTGGGACTTACGGTACTTGCGGGACCGGTGAATAACCTGCTGTTCTCTGGAGATAATACTCTGGCGATCCGGATGACGATCTACGGTTCTCTTGCGGTCGTATTTTACTCCGTCTCTACGGTGACGAACGCGATCCTTCAGGGAATCGACAAAATGCGTCTTCCGATCTTTCACGCGGTGATCTCCCTTGTCCTCCATCTGATCGCACTTGAGATCATGGCGCTGGGATTCCATATGGGAATCTACAGCATGGTATTTGCGAATATCCTGTTCGCGGTGTTCATGTGCCTGATGAATGCGAGATCCATCCGGAATCTTCTCGGTTACCGGCAGGAGATGAAAAAGACCGTTGTGATCCCGGTGATCGCTTCTGCAGTGATGGGACTCTTTGCGTTTGGCTCCTATCAGCTTGTGCATCTCGCGGTAAAGAGCAATGCGCTTTCTACGATGTTTGCGATGATGGTTGCAGTGATCGTTTACGGTGTGCTCCTGATCAAGCTTGGCGCCCTGTCTGCGGCGGAACTTAAGACCATGCCGGGCGGAACGAAACTTCTCAGGGTGTTCAGAAAGCTTCATTTAATGTAAAATTTTTATTTAACGGGAAGTTCCATCGGAATTTCCTGTTAAATAAAAATATATGTTTAAAAAAGAAAAAGAAAGCAGATACTTTCATAAAAGGAGGAATATTCCTATGAAAAAGTATGTATCCTGCTTTCTTTTCTTTTTCTTTCTGACATCCGCCAGCCTGATCACGCTGTTCCTTATGACTGCGGGGGAGGAAGCCCGGGGAACAGAGGAGGTACAGATGCAGCAGTCTGTGGAAGAGCCGGTCTTCGCGAAGGAGACGGAGGAGATCCATGTGGTCTTAAACCAGGAACAGGTGGAACATGAGACGATGGCGGAGGACGAAGAACGATATTTTCTTGTTGCCGAGGAAGGATATCTGATCGTATACGATAAGGGAAAAGAGACCACGGATCTCTTTACCCACATGCCGCTCGCAGAATTTCCGGAGGAAGAACAGGAACGGCTGATGACCGGGATCTGGTTTCCGACAATGGCAGAAATATTCAGTTATCTGGAATCTTACAGCAGTTGATACTTGAAATTTTGCGTTCAGGTCGATATACTAATATAAATTGTAACCGTTCGGCGGGATGATCCCCGGATGATCTGTGATCGGGTTCCATGCGCGGATCGTCGCACAGATGAACGGTTGCCGTAAATCAGGTACAGGGGAGAGATAGAATGGCGGAAAGTTTCAGAGGACGGAAAGGGATCATCATCGGCGGCGGTGCATCAGGACTTATGGCCGCGATCACTGCGGCAAAACAGGGTGCGGATGTGACGGTCCTGGAGCACACGGCCCGACCGGGGAAAAAGATCCTGTCAACGGGAAACGGCAAGTGCAACCTGACAAACCTCTATATGGATCCGTCCTGCTACAGGAGTGATCAGAGCGGATTTGAAACAGCTGCCATCCGGAATTTTCCACCGTCAGCCGCGACAGCGTTCTTCCGGGAACTTGGTGTCCTGACGATGGACCGCGGCGGCTATATATATCCGATGTCCGGTCAGGCGCAGACGGTCCTCGATGCACTGCTCCGGGGAGCGGACCGTGCGGGAGTCCGGATCATTACGGAATGTGAAGTCCGGAACGCGAAAAGACAGAAAGACCGTTTTTCGGTCGAGACAGACCGTGGGATCTATACAGGTGATTTCCTGATCTTGGCGTGCGGTTCCATGGCGGCGAAAGGAACAGGATCCGACGGAAGCGGCTATGAGCTCGCGAGACAGTTTGGACACCGGATCATCAAGCCGCTCCCGGCGCTTGTCCAGCTGAAATGCGAAGGAAATCTCCTCCCGAAAGCCTCCGGAGTCCGGACGGACTGCCTTGTGGAGATCCGGACCGGGGACGGAAAGACAGCGGCAAAAGACCGGGGAGAACTCCAGATCACGGACTACGGGATCTCGGGCATCCCGGTATTCCAGGTGAGCAGGTATGCGGCGAAGCTTTTGGATCGGAAGCAGAAGGTGTCTGCAGTCCTGAACTTTCTGCCGGATCTGGATGAAGAAGAAGTCCAGGATCTTTTGAAGGAGCAGAGATCCTGCCTTTCGGGGGAAACTGCCGAGACATTTTTAAACGGTATTTTTAATAAGAAACTCGCGTCGGTGCTCTTAAAAGCGGCAAAGATCCGGCCCGAAAGACAGGCGGGACTCTTGACGAAAGAGGAGCTGAACAGTCTGGTTTCTGTGATTCGGGAGTTTGTGATCCCGGTGAAGGAGACAAATCCTTTTGAACAGGCCCAGATCTGTGCCGGCGGTGTCGATACAACAGAGATAGAAGCGGAAACTATGCAGTCAAAACGCGTTCCCGGACTTTACATGGTCGGGGAGCTTCTGGATGTCGATGGGATCTGCGGCGGATACAACCTGCAGTGGGCATGGTCATCCGGATATGCAGCCGGATCTCATGCAGCCGCAGGGGTCGTCCAAGGATACAGAAAAACTGTCCGGGGACAGGAAAAACAGGTGAAATTCTCCGGATCGGAAGGGAACAGAGCCCGGGGAAGACAGGAAAGGAAAAAACATACATATGATCCGGATCAATCAGCTCACACTTCCCGTGGATCACGCGGAAGAGGCGATAAAGAAAAAGGCGGCAAAGCTCTTAAAAATCGATGAATCGGCGATCGGGGAGATCCAGATCGTCCACCGCTCCATCGACGCGAGAAAGAAGCCGAATCTGCTGTTCAGTTATATTGTGGATGTGACACTTGCAGGCGGAAAAAAAGAGGCAGCAGTCATCAAAAAGGCGGCAAACCAGAATGTCCGGGCAGAAGACTCGAAACTATATGCGTACCCGGAACATGGAACGCAGGAGATGAGAAAGCGCCCGGTGATCATCGGGGCAGGTCCTGCCGGGATGTTCGCAGCGCTGGCACTCGCCGAAAACGGCTATGCCCCGATCCTTTTTGAACAGGGAGATGCCGTTGAGGAGAGAACGAAAAAAGTAGAGGATTTCTGGAAAAACGGGGATCCGGCGCTCGATATTCGCTCGAACGTCCAGTTTGGTGAGGGCGGAGCCGGAACATTCTCAGACGGAAAGCTAAATACACTTGTAAAAGATACTTCGGGAAGGAACGGAAAAGTCCTCTCCACCTTTGTGGAGATGGGGGCGGATCCGTCGATCCTTTATGACCATGCACCTCACATCGGGACCGACGTGCTGAGAGAAGTGGTCAGAAATTTGAGAAACAGGATCATCGCCGGAGGCGGAGAGGTCCATTTCCGCTCGGAAGTCACGGAGATCCTGGAGGAAAACGGCAGAGTTTCCGGAGTAAAGCTCGCAGATGGGACCGTGATCGGGACGGAGCAGGTGATCCTCTCTGTGGGACACAGTGCCAGAGATCTTTTTGAGAAACTTGACAGGATGAAGGTCTTTATGGAGCCGAAGCCGTTTGCGGTGGGACTCAGGATCCAGCATCCGCAGGCGCAGATCAACCGGAACCAGTACGGGCTGGAGGACGCCGGAAAACTCGGCGCCGCGCCGTATAAAGTGACCGCGAAGACAACCAGCGGCCGCGGCGTCTACTCGTTCTGCATGTGTCCGGGAGGAATGGTGGTGAATGCCTCATCGGAAAAAGGGCGACTGGCGGTCAACGGAATGAGTAATTTTAAGCGGGACAGCGGCATCGCAAACAGTGCCCTGATCGTGGCGGTCACTCCGGCGGATTTCCCGACAGCCGGTCCTTTGGGCGGCATCGCATTCCAGAGAACCCTGGAAGAGCGTGCATTCGCGCTCGGCGGAGGAAAGATCCCCGTCCAGCTCTACGGCGATTTCGCCGCAAACCGACCGACGGTGGCCCTGGGAGATGTGAAACCTGTGTTCTGCGGGGGATATTCCTTCGCGAACCTGCGGGAACTGATGCCAGAGGCCTTAAACGGAGCGTTTCTTGAAGGGATGGAGCAGTTCGGAAGACGGATCAGAGGATTCGACCGGGCGGACGCTGTCCTTGCAGGAATCGAGAGCCGTACGTCATCACCGCTCAGGATCTGCCGCGATGAGAGCCTTCAGAGCAGTTTAAAGGGGCTTTATCCATGCGGCGAGGGAGCCGGGTACGCCGGAGGGATCACATCGGCGGCCATGGACGGCCTGAAGGTTGCGGAAGAGATCATCAAGCGGTATGCAGCGGTAGGTTAAACTGTAAAAGCGGCAGTGCGCCGGAGAAAAAGGCGGTACTGCCTGATTCCGTTGGAAAGGGGACTTTCATATGACAGAGAGAGAATTATTAAAAGATAAAAAGAGGATCGTGATCAAAATCGGATCTTCCTCATTGACACATGCGGAGACCGGAGACCTGAACCTTGCAAAGATCGAGAAACTGGTCCGCGTCATCAGCGATATGAGAGGAATGGGAAAAGAAGTGATCCTTGTCTCCTCCGGTGCGATCGCGACGGGGCGCCAGACGCTCGGCGGAAAGAAGCCGGAGACGGTTGCCGAGAAACAGGCTTACGCGGCGGTCGGTCAGGCACGCCTCATGATGGTATATCAGAAACTCTTTTCCGAGTACAACCAGACGGCGGCACAGATCCTGATCACAAAGGCGACGATCCTGGACGATACTTCCCGCGCAAACGCGAAAAATACGTTCAATGAACTTCTAAAACTCGGAACGGTGCCGATCGTAAACGAGAACGATACCGTATCTACATATGAGATCAAATTCGGTGATAATGACCGCCTTTCCGCCATCGTTGCGGCTCTTGTCGAGGGAGATCTGTTATTCCTTCTCTCCGACATCGACGGGCTCTACACGGATGACCCGAAGAAAAATCCGGATGCAAAATTTATCAGCCAGGTGGATGACCTGACTGATGAGTTTATGGCGATGGGAAAAGGGACCACAGGAAGCGACGTCGGAACCGGAGGAATGGCGACAAAACTCCACGCGGCAAAGATCGCGACAGAGAGCGGTGCCGACATGGTGATCGCGAACGCAGACGATGTGGAAGTCATGTGGCGCATCTTAAAGGGTGAGGAGATCGGAACACTCTTTAAAGCAAATAAGAGCAGCGAATTTGCGCTGTTGGATTATATCCAGAGTATTCACGCGTAAAAAAGGTATCCCGGCATATTCGGGTGCCTTGCGCAGTCGCTTGCGTCGATCATCATCTTCGCGTGAGTGTGCATCAGATGGCAGGAACCTGCCTTCCGGAAGCGGGGAAACCGCAGATCCCGGAAACAAACAGAGAGGACAGAAAATTACATGAAACAGGAACAGATCGACAGAATCAATGAACTTTACCATAAATCCCAGTCCGTAGGACTTACGGATGAGGAGAAAGAGGAGCAGGCGGCGCTCAGAAAGCAGTATGTCGCTGACATCAAGGCAAGTCTCAGAGGCCATCTGAACAACATTTCGATCGTTGAGAAGGACGGCTCCGTGACAGACCTCGGAAAGAAATACGGAAATGTGGGAAACACAGAAAGCTGAGCTCAGAAAAGACATACGGAGCCGTCTGAAAGCGATGCCGGAAGAAGAAAAGAGGATCCTTGACAGGGAGATCGCGGAACGCGTCCTGGGTCTTCCGGAGATTGCAGAAACGAAAGCTGTGTATGGATATGCGTCCCTGAGCTGGGAGGCGGGGACCGGGGAGATTCTAGAGGAACTCCGGGCACAAAAATACATCATCTGTCTTCCGAAAGTTACCGGGGAGACGATGGAGTTTTTTGTGACGGAGTCGGAGCAGGATCTCTCGGAAGGGTCATTTCATATCATGGAACCAAAGAACGGATGCCGAAAAGCGGATGAGACCAGATCAGAAATCCTCCGGACGGCGCCGATCCTGGTCCCGGGAATGGGATTTGTGGAAACCGGTGCCCGTCTGGGAAAAGGCGGCGGATTCTATGACCGGTATCTGGAACAGCATGACGGTCATATGACGATCGCGCTGGCCTATGAGTTCCAGATCCTCGGGGAGATCCCGGTGGGACCGTATGATAAGAATGTAGATTTGATCGTGACAGAAAAGCGTGTGATCCGGTGCAAAGACCGGGATGCCGGAACACGGATCAGGGAGGAACAGCCATGTTAACAGAAATCGGACAGAAAGCAAAGGAAACTTCCTATGTTCTCGGAAAAATGGGGACAAATTTAAAGAATGCAGGACTTCTGGCAGCTGCTCAGGAGATCCTGGATGAGGAGAACGAGATCTTAAAGGCAAATGCGGCGGACGTTGCGAGAGCGAAGGAGAGAGGAATGGCTCCGGGACTTGTGGACCGCCTGGAACTGAACCATAAACGCATCGAAGGCATCGTGGAAGGCATGCGCCAGGTTGTCGGACTGGACGATCCGGTGGGTGAGGTCATCTCCATGAAAAAACGCCCGAACGGACTGCTGATCGGACAGAAACGCGTCCCGTTAGGCGTCATCGGGATCATCTATGAGGCGAGACCGAATGTGACGGCGGATGCGTTCGCTCTCTGCTTTAAAGCAGGAAATGCTGTGATCCTCCGCGGCGGGAGCGATGCACTGGAATCCAACAAGGCGATCGTCGCAGCGATCCGGAATGGACTGAAGAAGGAAAATATCCCGGAGGATGCGATCGCCCTGATCGAAGATACGAGCCATGAGACGGCGCGCGAGTTCATGCGGATGAACGGATATCTCGATGTCCTGATCCCGCGAGGCGGGGCCGGACTGATCCGCACGGTCGTGGAGAACAGCACAGTGCCTGTGATCGAGACCGGAACCGGAAACTGCCATATCTATGTGGATGAGAGTGCAGATCTCGATATGGCGCTCGACATCATCTTCAACGCGAAGACCCAGAGGATCGGCGTCTGCAATGCCTGCGAATCCACACTGGTGCACCGGAAGATCGCAAAGGAATTCCTGCCGCTCATGAAAAAGCGTCTGGATGAGAAGAACGTGGAGATCCGCGCAGATGAGGACGCCCGCTCGATCGTACCGGAATTTACGGCGGCGACGGAGGAAGACTGGGGGAAAGAGTACCTGGACTATATCCTTTCCTGCAAGATCGTGGATTCCGTGGACGAGGCGATCGCTCACATCAACCACTACAATACCGGTCACTCCGAGGCGATCATCACGAAGGATTACGAGAATGCCCAGAAATTCCTAAATGAGGTGGATGCGGCAGCTGTCTACGTCAATGCGTCCACAAGATTCACCGACGGCTTCGAATTCGGATTCGGAGCTGAGATCGGGATCAGTACCCAGAAACTCCACGCGAGAGGTCCGATGGGACTTCCTGCGCTGACGTCCACGAAGTACATCATCTACGGAGACGGGCAGATCCGGAAGTAAGGTGAAACAACAAGGTTGCATTTTCGGAGAATCTTGGTTATAATCATTCAGGATTGAATTTAGAAATTTGGAGAAACATAAGAATGACAGATAAAAATATCATCGCAGGGGCTCCGACGGAGGAACCGGCGAGACAGCAGTACTTTATGGAACAGGTGAAAAAGCTCGTGGAGGCGGAGAGCGCGAAAAAAGGACGCCCGCTCACCTGTTTTATCAATACATTCGGGTGCCAGATGAATGCCAGAGACTCCGAAAAGCTCCTTGGGATCTTAAAAGAAGCGGGATATGTGGAGGGAGCCGATGAGAACTCGGATTTCGTTCTTTACAATACATGTACCGTGCGTGAGAACGCGAACTTAAAGGTGTATGGCCGTCTTGGATATCTGAGCGGCGTGAAGAGAAAAAATCCGGATATGATGATCGCACTCTGCGGCTGCATGATGCAGGAGCCGGAGGTTGTCGCAAAGATCAAAAAGAGTTACCGCCATGTTGACCTGATCTTCGGAACCCACAACATTTTCAAACTTGCGGAGCTGCTCTACGAGCGCTTCATGGAAAAGAAGATGGTGGTGGATGTCTGGGAAGGAACCAATGAGATCGTGGAGGAACTCCCGGTCGAGAGAAAATATCCGTTCAAGTCCGGCGTCAATATCATGTTCGGCTGCAATAACTTCTGCAGTTACTGCATCGTGCCGTATGTGCGCGGACGCGAGAGGAGCAGAGAGCCGGAGGACATTATCAAAGAGATCGAAGAGCTTGTGGCTGACGGTGTTGTGGAAGTGATGCTTCTCGGACAGAACGTCAACTCCTACGGAAAGAATCTGGAACATCCGATCACCTTTGCGGAGCTCTTAAGAAGAGTCGAGAAGATCGAAGGACTGGAGCGCATCCGCTTCATGACTTCCCACCCGAAGGATCTCTCCGACGAGCTGATCGAGACGATGCGGGATTCGAAGAAGATCTGCAGCCATTTACATCTGCCGCTCCAGTCCGGCAGCAGTGAGATCTTAAAGCGCATGAACCGGAAATATTCGAAGGAACAGTACCTCGCACTGGTGGAGAAACTGCGCGCGGCGATCCCGGATATCTCCCTGACTACGGATATCATCGTGGGATTCCCGGGGGAGACTGAGGAAGACTTCGAGGAGACGATGGACGTGGTGCGCAAGGTCCGCTACGACAGCGCCTTCACCTTCATCTACTCCAAGCGCACCGGAACTCCGGCGGCGGCCATGCCGAACCAGGTTCCGGAGGATGTCGTAAAGAACCGTTTTGACCGCCTGTTAAAGGAAGTCCAGGACATTGCGGGAGAGGTCGTAAAGCGCCATGAGGGAACGGTACAAAAAGTCCTTGTGGAGGAGATCGATACCCACGAGTCCGGCTTTGTGACAGGAAGACTTTCCAACAACACAGTCGTACATTTCGCCGGGGACGCGTCCCTGATCGGAAAGATCGTGGATGTCTCTTTAGACGAGGCAAAGGGATTCTACTATATGGGTTCCCTTGTTAAATAATAAGGATGAAAAACATGTGACGCCCGGAGCCGAGTGCTTCGGGCGCTGTGGGCATGTTATGGAATAGGAGAAAAGACGTGGGACAGATTTCACCAATGATGACACATTATCTCGAGACAAAAAAGCAGTATCCGGACTGTATCCTTTTTTACCGGCTGGGTGATTTCTACGAGATGTTTTTTGAGGATGCGAAGACGGTTTCGAGAGAGCTGGAGCTGACACTGACGGGAAAGGACTGCGGTCTGGAAGAACGGGCTCCGATGTGCGGAGTCCCGTTCCATGCGGTGGAAGGCTATCTCACAAGACTCGTCCAGAAAGGTTATAAGGTTGCGATCGCGGAGCAGATGGAGGATCCGAAGCTCGCGAAAGGTCTTGTAAAGCGTGAAGTCATCCGCGTTGTGACGCCGGGAACGATCACGAGCTCCCAGGCTCTGGACGAGACAAAGAACAACTACTTGATGGCAGTTGTGTATACCGGAAACAATTACGGGATTGCGACGGTCGACATCACGACCGGCGATTTTTTTGTCACGGAGGTGACGAGCGAGCGGGCGCTTCTCGATGAGATCAACAAGTTCACGCCGTCGGAGCTTGTGTGCAATGAGGCACTCTTCATGTCCGGACTTGATATGGATGAGTTAAAAGAGCGGTATCATTTTGCCGTGACGGCACTGGAGAACCGGTTTTTCTCGGATGATGACTGCAGGAAGATCTTAAAAGAGCATTTCCATGTGATGAGTCTCGAGGGACTTGGACTCGGAGATTATGAGAATGGAATGATCGCATCCGGTGCGGTCCTTCAGTATCTCTATGAGACGCAGAAGAATGACCTGTCCCATCTGACGAAGATTACACCGTACACAACGGGACAGTTCATGATGATCGATACCTCCACAAGACGAAATCTGGAGCTTGTGGAGACTCTGCGTGAAAAACAGAAGAGAGGCTCCCTTCTCTGGGTCCTCGATAAGACAAAGACGGCCATGGGGGCGAGACTTCTCCGCTCCTTTATCGAACAGCCGCTGATCGACAAGACGGAGATCGAGCGCCGGCAGCAGGCGATCGAAGAGCTGAACATGAACTATATCTCCAGGGAGGAGATCCGGGAGTACCTGAATTCCGTCTATGACCTGGAGCGCCTGATGGGGCGGATCAGCTATAAGACGGCAAACCCGAGGGACCTTCTTTCCTTTAAGAATTCCCTGGAGATGCTGCCGTATATCAAAGATATTCTCGGGGAGTTTTCCTGTGAGCTTTTAAAGAAAATGAACGAGGATCTGGATCCGCTGCGGGATCTCTACGAACTCATTGACCGGTCCATCGTCGATGAGCCGCCGATCTCGCTCCGTGAGGGAAACATCATCAAGGACGGATACAGCGAGGAAGCCGACAAGTACCGGAAGGCAAAGACGGAAGGAAAGGCATGGCTGGCGGATCTTGAGACCGAGGAGAAGGAAAAGACCGGCATCAAGAACTTAAAGATCAAATACAACAAGGTGTTCGGATACTACTTTGAGGTAACAAACTCCTTCAAAGACTTGGTCCCGGATTACTTTATCCGCAAACAGACTCTGACAAATGCGGAGCGCTACACGACAGACCGGTTAAAAGAGCTGGAAGACATCATCATGGGTGCGGAGGACCGCCTGTACACTCTGGAATACGATCTGTTCTGCGATGTGCGCGATAAGATCGCTGCGGAGGTCCTGCGGATCCAGAACACTGCGAAAGCGATCGCGGGCATTGATGTCTTTACCTCCCTGTCCACAGTGTCCATGCGGAATAACTACGTGAAGCCGAAAATCAACGAAAAAGGACTGATCAACATCAAAAACGGCCGTCATCCGGTTGTCGAGAAGATGATCAAAGACAGCCTGTTCGTCGCGAACGACACATATCTGGATAACGGAAAGAACCGGATCGCCGTCATCACGGGACCGAACATGGCGGGCAAATCCACTTACATGAGACAGACGGCACTGATCGTCCTCATGGCGCAGATCGGAAGCTTTGTTCCGGCTGACGAGGCGAACATCGGGATCTGTGACAGGATCTTCACGAGAGTCGGCGCCTCCGATGACCTGGCATCCGGACAGAGTACCTTTATGGTCGAGATGACGGAGGTTGCAAATATTTTAAGAAATGCCACGAAGAACAGTCTCCTCGTCCTCGATGAGATTGGCCGCGGCACGAGTACCTTTGACGGTCTCTCAATCGCCTGGGCAGTCATCGAACACATCAGCAACCCGAAGATCCTCGGCGCGAAGACGCTGTTTGCGACCCATTATCATGAGCTCACGGAGCTTGAGGGGACCATCAGCGGTGTCAACAACTATTGTATCGCCGTCAAGGAACAGGGGGATGATATCGTATTCCTCAGAAAGATTGTAAAGGGCGGGGCAGATAAGAGCTACGGAATCCAGGTCGCGAAACTCGCGGGTGTTCCGGAGCCGGTGATCGCCCGCGCGAAGGAGCTTGTTGAGGAGCTCGCGAGCGCCGATATCACAGCCCAGGCAAAAGAGATTGCCCAGATGAGCGCGTCCCCGCAGCATAAGGCGGTGGCGAAGCCGGACGAGGTGGATCTCAACCAGATGTCGATCTTTGATACCGTGAAGGACGATGACATTATAAAAGAACTCGGGGATCTGGAGCTTTCCAGCATGACCCCGATCGATGCGTTAAATACCCTGTACCGGCTGCAGACGAAGCTGAAAAACCGCTGGCAGTAGCAGGGATTGAAAAAGAAAGAGAGGGAGAGAGACTATGCCGATTCAGGTTTTGGATCAGAGTACGATCAACCAGATCGCCGCGGGCGAGGTCGTGGAGCGGCCGGCCTCCGTGGTGAAGGAGTTAATGGAAAACGCCATCGACGCCGGTTCCACGGCGATCACTGTGGAGATCCGCCAGGGCGGCATCGGGTTTATCAGGATCACGGATAACGGCTGCGGGATCAAAAAGGAAGAACTGCCGTTGGCTTTTCTGCGCCACTCGACAAGCAAGATCCGGACGGCAGAAGATCTTCTTACCGTGTCTTCCCTGGGATTTCGCGGTGAGGCGCTTTCCAGTATCGCGGCAGTCTCCCAGGTGGAACTGATCACAAAAACCTCCGGAAGTCTCACCGGATCGAGATACCGGATCGAAGGCGGTGAGGAGAAAGGTCTCGAGGAGATCGGCGCACCGGAGGGGACCACGTTTATCTCCAGAAACCTCTTTTTCAATACGCCGGCAAGGCGGAAATTTTTAAAGACGGAGGCCACGGAGGGCGCTCATGTGGCGGATCTCGTGGAAAAGATCGCCCTGTCCCACCCGGGGATCTCGATCCGGCTCATCGTGAACAACCAGAGCCGTCTCCACACCTCGGGAAACCACAACCTGAAGGACATCATCTACACGGTCTACGGGCGGGAGATCGCGGCAAACCTTCTTCCGATCGAGGTGTCGACCGGGATCGTGAAGATCTCGGGCTTTATCGGAAAGCCGGTGATCGCCCGGGGAAACCGGAATTTTGAGAATTATTTTATCAACGGGCGCTATATCAGGAGCGGACTCGTCTCCAAAGCGATCGAGGATGGGTACAAGAGCTATATGATGCAGCATAAATACCCGTTCACGCTGCTGCACCTCACGGTGGAGCCGGAGTATATCGATGTGAACGTTCATCCTTCGAAGATGGAGCTTCGATTCAAAGACGGCGAGAATATGTACCGAGTGATCTCGCAGGCGGTTCTCGACGCGCTTTCCGGGAAAGAGCTGATCCCGAATGTGAGTCTTATGTCGGAAAAGGAAGAGCGCGAGCTTGCAAAGGAAGAAGCTGCCGTGGCACGGAATCCGGTGCCGGGGAGCGGAATGAATACGGTGGCGAAAAACGCCCATGGACCGGAGCCGTTTGAACACCGCCGCATGGAGGCGATGGGCATCCGCGAAGAACGCCCGACCTACGGGGAGAAGAAGCAGGAGAGCAAATGGATCCTGCCTCCGAAGCCGCTCACGAGGGAACTGAAACCGGAGCCGGCGGCCGGACAATCGACCGGACAGACGGCAGAGCATATCATGGCGGGTCTTCCTGGAATGGATCCGGCAGAAAGAAAAGTGGGAGCGCTTCCTCCGGGAGCCGGAATTTCCGGTGCCGTGACAAAGAGTGCTGACTCTGCGGACAGAAAAGATAGTCAGGAAGTACGGTCTGAACAGGACCAGCCGGGAATCACACCCCGGGCGGAAAAAACAAAAGACCTCCAGCCGACCCAGATGGAGATGTTCGACAACCGTCTCCTCTCGGAATCTGCGAGAAAGCGCCACCGCCTGATCGGGCAGGTCTTTGAGACTTACTGGCTCGTGGAATATGACGGTAGCCTCTATATCATCGATCAGCATGCTGCCCACGAGAAAGTGCTCTTTGAGAAGAATTTTGCGTCATTAAAGACGAGAGAGTACACTTCCCAGCTCATAAGCCCGCCGATCATCCTGACACTTTCCCTTCAGGAGGCGGACCTCTTAAAGCGCCACATGAAGGTGTTTACGGACATCGGGTTCGAGATCGAACCGTTCGGCGGAAATGAGTACGCGGTGCGCGCAGTGCCGGACAACCTGTTCTCCCTGGCAAAGAAAGATCTCCTGATGGAGCTCATCGATGGCCTTTCCGACGACAGCATGGGGAAGAATGTGGAGTCCGTCTACGACCGGATCGCCACCATGTCCTGCAAAGCTGCGGTAAAGGGAAACAACGAGCTGTCCTTCGCGGAGGCGGATCAGCTCATCGATGAACTGTTAAAACTGGAGAATCCATATAACTGCCCGCACGGGAGACCGACGATCGTTGCGATCAGCAAATATGAGATGGAAAAGAAATTCAAGAGGATCGTATGATGAAAAAGCCTTTGATCATAATCACCGGGCCGACAGCGTCCGGAAAGACCGCCCTCTCCGTGGAACTCGCGAAAAAGATCGGCGGGGAGATCATCAGCGCCGACTCCATGCAGGTGTACCGCCACATGGATATCGGATCCGCGAAGGTGACGAAGGAGGAGATGGACGGTGTCCGCCACCACCTGATCGACGTTCTGGACCCGTGGGACGAATTTAACGTTGTCGTATTCCAGAAACTCGCGAAAGAGGCTATGGAGGAGATCTACGCGGCCGGGCATATCCCGATCATCGCCGGAGGGACTGGATTTTATATCCAGGCGCTGGTGAATGACATCGACTTCACGGAAAACGACGGGGATACGGGATACCGGGAGGAGCTGGAGCGCCTGGCGGCAGAGAAAGGAGCTTCCGCTCTCCACGACATGTTAAAGGAAGTGGATCCGGAATCAGCGGAGGCGATCCATGAGAACAATGTAAAGCGTGTGATCCGCGCCCTGGAGTTTTATAAAAAGACCGGGACAAAGATTTCCGCCCACAACGAGGCGGAGCGCAAAAAGGAATCGCCCTACAATTTTGCCTACTATGTGCTCAACATGGACCGCGGCCGCCTGTATGAGAGGATCGACCTGCGGGTGGACCTCATGATGAAGAACGGGCTGCTGGCGGAAGTGGAAAAACTGAAAGAGATGGGCTGCACGAGGGAGATGGTATCCATGCAGGGGCTGGGATACAAGGAGATCCTGGATGCCCTGGACGGGACGATCTCTCTGGATGAGGCCGTCTACATCATCAAGCGCGACACGAGACATTTCGCGAAGCGCCAGCTTACCTGGTTTAAGAGGGAAAAAGAAGTGACCTGGGTGGACCAGGGGAACTTTGATTTTGACAGAGAAAAGATCCTCGCGTGGATGTTAAAAGATCTGCAGGACAGAGGAATCGTGATAAAGTAAAAGGAGAAGACATGGAACTTACAAAGATGTACGGAGAGCTTGGAATCTCTGAGAAAGTTTTAAATTACGGAAGAGAGATCGAAAAGAGTCTGCATGACCGCTTTGAGGCGATCGATAAAACAGCGGAGTACAATCAGCTGAAGGTCATCAAAGCCATGCAGGAGGCGAGAGTCAGCGATATTCATTTTGCCGGAACGACCGGTTACGGTTACAATGACCTTGGCCGTGACACGCTGGAAGAAGTATACGCAAAAGCATTTCATGGTGAGGATGCCCTTGTGCGGCCGCAGCTGATCTCCGGAACCCACGCGCTTACCATCGCCCTTTCCGGAAATCTCCGCCCGGGCGATGAGATCCTCTCCCCGGTCGGAAAGCCGTATGATACGCTGGAGGAAGTCATCGGGATCCGTGATTCCGTCGGCTCCTTAAAGGAATTCGGCATCACCTACAGTCAGGTGGATCTTCTTCCGAATGGAGATTTCGACTTCGAGAACATCAGAAAAGCGATCAACGAGCGCACAAAGCTCATCGAGATCCAGCGCTCCAAGGGATATGCGACGAGACCGACCTTATCCGTAAAGCGCATCGGCGAACTGATCTCCTTTATCAAGTCCATCAAGCCGGATGTGATCTGCATGGTCGATAACTGCTACGGGGAGTTTGTCGAGGAACTGGAGCCGACGGATGTAGGAGCGGACATGATCGTCGGTTCCTTAATTAAGAACCCGGGCGGCGGACTTGCCCCGATCGGCGGCTATATCGTCGGACGGAAGGACTGTGTGGAGAGAGCGGCATACCGTCTGACAGCTCCGGGACTCGGAAAAGAGGTCGGCGCCAGCCTTGGCGTCAGCCAGTCTCTCTATCAGGGACTGTTCCTCTCCCCGACCGTTGTTGCGGGAGCACTGAAAGGAGCGATCTTTGCTGCAAATGTGTATGAGAAGCTTGGATTCGGCGTCGTTCCGAACGGAACGGAGAGCCGTCACGACATCATCCAGGCGATCACCTTCGGCACACCGGAAGGCGTGATCAAATTCTGTGAGGGCATCCAGGCGGCAGCGCCGGTGGACAGCTTTGTGACTCCGGAACCGTGGGCGATGCCGGGATACGATTCCGACGTCATCATGGCAGCAGGCGCCTTCGTTCAGGGATCCTCCATCGAGCTTTCCGCCGATGGTCCGATCAAGCCGCCGTATGCGGTATACTTCCAGGGAGGACTTACCTGGTTCCACGCAAAACTCGGTATTTTGATGTCCCTGCAGAAATTAGTCGATGCTGGTATCGTGACATTGTAAATGTGAACTTTTTCTTAACTCATTGTTTTTGAGCCAGAAATATGCTAAACTTCTGTGCATAAAGTGCCGGGACTGCTATGCGGTCCCGGCGATCGGGAGGAATCAACAGTATGAAAAGTAAAAGCTCCTGGGTCCTGCTTCTCCTTCTGCTTTCCGGGATCGTTCTTGGAGGCTTTATCGGAGAGATGACAGCGAGAGTGCCGGGACTTTCCTGGTTAAATTTCGGGGAATCGTTCGGACTGAACGATCCGCTCGTCTTAAACCTCGGGATCCTTGTGATCACGTTCGGACTCAGCATCCGGATCACGATGGCGAGCATCATCGGCGTGATCGTTGCGATCCTGATCTACCGTTTCCTGTAGGAAGATCTGTTTTCCGGGAAACTTCTGTCAGCCGGGGAATGTACGGATGACAAAAAGGGGATATCTGCCGCACCGTGTACCTGGAGAGATCGGAAAGGCGGGATGTCAGTATGGAAAAGAAATGTGGAAAGACGATGAAGGGGCTGCCGGTCTCGGAGCGCCCTTATGAGAAGGTGCTGGAGAAAGGCCCGGCGTCGCTTTCTGATGCGGAACTCCTCTCCGTGATCCTGCGATCCGGGACAAAGAATATCCCGGTGCGGGAGATGGCGGAGGAGATTCTGAATTCCGGAAATCCACCGGGGCTGGCGGGACTCCTGCATGGCGCCGTGGAGGATTATAAAGAGATCCGCGGGGTCGGGGAAGTGAAAGCGATCCAGCTCGCGTGCGTCGGAGAACTTTCGGCGAGGATCTGGAAAACGGCGGCATCAGAAAAGACAGTCGTTTTTGATGCGCCGTCAAAGGTGGCTGCATTCTATATGGAGGAAATGCGCCATCTGGAACAGGAGAATCTGAAACTTCTGCTTTTGAATACAAAGAACATTCTGTTAAAGGATACAACAGTCTCGATCGGAACGGTGAATGCCTCCTGCGCGACGCCGCGGGAGATCTTTATCGAGGCGCTGCGGTCCAGGGCCTGCGGGATCATTCTGCTCCACAACCATCCAAGCGGGGATCCGACGCCGAGCAGGGAGGACTGCCTCTTTACAGAACGTGTCATGGAAGCAGGAAAGCTCATGGGAGTCCCGCTTCTGGACCATATCATTATCGGAGATAATTCCTATGTGAGCCTGAGAGAACGGGGAATTTTTGAAACATGAAAAACAATACGAAATATTTTCTATTTGGACTGTCGCTTCTCTGTATCTGTATGATCGGTATTACGACGATCAGGGGAAGCATCTTAAATCCGCTGCGGACCGCGGTGGGATATGTGCTGGTGCCGATCCAGTCCGGTGTGAACAGGGTCGGCGGCGGACTCTACAATGAACTGAGCAGCGTCGGAAAACTGAAGACGGCTCTGGCAGAGAATGAGACCTTAAAGACGAGAGTGGATGAGCTGACGGAGGAAAATACGAGACTCCGCTCGGAACAGTTCGAGCTGGAGCGCCTCAGAAGTCTCTATGAACTGGATCAGGAATATATGCAGTACCATAAGATCGGTGCCCGTATCATCGCAAAAGACTCGAGTTCCTGGTTTTCCGTATTCCGGATCGACAAAGGATCCGATGACGGGATCAAAGAGGATATGAACGTCATCGCCGGAGGCGGTCTTGTCGGTATCGTCACAGATGTGGGAGCGAACTACGCGACAGTCCGCTCGATCATCGATGACTCCAGCCGTGTGAGCGCCATGGCGCAGCAGTCCGGGGATTCCTGTATCGTCGCGGGAGATCTTCAGCTGTTTAAAGACGGCCGGTTAAAGCTTTCCTATATGGAAAAGGACGATGATATCAAGGATGGCGACATGATCGTCACTTCCAATATCAGCGGAAAATTCCTGCCGGGGATCCTCGTGGGGTATGCGACGGACATCACGGTGGATTACAACGACAACCTGACGAAATCGGGATACCTGATCCCTGCCGCGAGATTCGACAGACTTCAGGAGGTCCTGGTGATCACAGACTTAAAGGATGCGGGGCCGGAGATCAATGAATAGCAATATGAAGCGGATCATCGCGAGTTTTCTGCTGGTGATCCTGGCATTTATCGTGCAGACCTGTATTTTCCCGCTGCTGCCGTTCCTGGCGGTATATCCGAATCTCATGGTGATCCTTGTCTTTTCCTTCGGGTTTATCCGGGGAAGTGCCTGGGGGATGGGATACGGACTGATCGCGGGACTTCTGATGGACCTCTCGTCCGGAGGTCCGCTCGGATTTCACACGCTGATCTTTATCTGGATGGGCTATGTAAACGGAATCTGCACGAAGTATTATTATGAGGACTATATTACGCTGCCGCTGGTGCTTTCAGCGCTGAACGAAGTGTTTTATAATTTCTATCTTTATGTATTCGGCTTCCTGGTGCGGGGAAGATTACATTTCGGCTATTATTTCATCAACATTATCCTGCCGGAGACGATCTTCACCGTGGTGACAACACTGATCCTGTACCGGCTGTTCCTCTATATCAGCCGCAGACTGGAAGAGATGGAAAAAAGGAGAGACACAACGATTGTTTAACGATTTTTCTGAAATTCTGAAAGAGTTTATGAAAAAGCTGCTGTCGTCAAGACTTGTGATCCTGGCGGTGGTATTTGTGGGGCTGTACGCGATCCTTGGCATGCGCCTGTTCAATCTTCAGATCATGGAAGGAGAGCAGTACCAGGAAAACTATATGGAAAAGACGGAAAAAAAGATCAGTCTTGCCGGTACCCGCGGAAATATTTATGACAGAAACGGGAATCTTCTTGCATATAATAAACTGTCGTACAATGTGACGCTTCAGGATAACGGAGATTACAAAAGATCCAACGACAGAAACCGGATGCTCCTGGAGCTTGTCCGGATCTTAAACCGTCACGGCGAGAACGTGGAAGGAGATTTTTCCGTGGGTTATGACTCCTCCGGGAATATGATCTTCACGACCACCAGCGAGGCGGCGAGAAAACGCTTTTTGAGCGACTATTACGGATTAAAAAAGACGGATGAACTGGATGACGCGGATGGAAAATATCCGTCCGATGTGACGGCCAGGGAAGTCTTTGACGCCAGGGTAAAATATTACGGTCTGGACCAGCTGAAGGATGACAATGACAACCCGATCGAACTTACCGATGAGGAAGCTCTCGGGATCATCAATATCCGCTATACGATGGGACTCACCGCGTACCGGAAATATGAGTCCACCACGATCGCCTCTGACGTCAGCAAGGAGACGATGACGGATGTTCTCGAAAACTCCGCGAACTTAAAAGGCGTCGGCATCGAGGAATCAACGATCCGTGTATACAATGACAGCGTTTATTTTGCACCGATCATCGGATACATCGGAAAAGTCTGGGATGATGAGCTCGAAAAACTCCGGGAGACGAATCCGGACTATGAGCTGACGGACCTTGTCGGAAAGACCGGGATCGAGGCATCCATGGAGACGGAGCTTCAGGGAAAGAAGGGTTCCCAGACTATGTATGTGGACAGTATGGGACGGATCCTTGAAGTCGTTAAGAGAACAGAGCCGGAGGCAGGACATGACATCTACCTGACACTGGACCGGGATCTCCAGATCGGTGTGTATCATATTCTGGAGCAGCAGCTTGCCGGTATCATCACGGACAAGCTCGTGAACCGTGATCTTGATGACAACGATTACAAGAAGGCGGCAAATATCCCGATCCCTGTGAAGGATGTCTACTACCAGCTGATCAACAACAATGTCCTGGACCTTGCAGCGTTTTCCGCGCCGGAGGCGTCCCAGACAGAGAAAAACATCTATGCGAAGTACAGCCAGTCGAGAGAACAGATCCTCGCACAGATCCGGAGCGAGCTCACGGATGGATCCGCGAGAAAGATGGCAGACCTGCCGGAAGACATGTTTGCCTACATGCAGTATATCTATACGTTGCTTTCCGACCGTGGGATCATACAGACAGACAAGATCGACCAGGAGTCTGACACATACAACGCATGGAAGAACGATTCCATCAGCCTCAGGGATTACCTGTACGACGGGATCGCGGAGAGCTGGATCGACACGACAAAGCTGAAGATCGAGTCCAGATACTCTGATGCGGACAGTATTTACCAGACGATCGTGGAATATGTGATGGATGACCTGCAGAACGATGCGGCGTTCACGAAGAAGATCTTCCGCTACCTTGTCAATAACGGCACCGTGTCCGGAAAGGAACTCTGCCTCGCCCTCTATGACCAGAATATTCTGGCTTACGACGAGAATGAAGTCCAGATGCTGGAGGCGGGCGGAGATGAGTACGCATTCCAGTTTATCAGAAACAAGATCTCCGATATCGAGATCACACCTGCCCAGCTTGCCCTGGACCCATGTTCTGCCAGTGCCGTGATCACGGACGTCAACACCGGTGAGGTGCGGGCACTCGTGACCTACCCGAGCTACGACAACAACAAGTTCTCCGGAACCGTGGATGCGGAGTATTACAACAAGTTAAATAACGATCAGTCCCTGCCGCTCTTTAACAATGCCACACAGGCACAGAAGGCGCCTGGATCGACCTTCAAGCCAATCATCGCGGTGGCGGCTCTTGAGGAAGGCGTGATCGGGCTGAATGATACGGTGAACTGTACCGGTATCTACAAGGAGATCACACCGGCGCTGCGCTGCTGGATCTACCCGGGACAGCATGGACCTCTCGATGTGGTCCACGGCATCCAGAACTCCTGCAACGTGTTCTTCTCTGAGATGGGACACCGCCTCTCCATGGATGAAAACGGAAACTATTCACCGGAATTCGGTATCGAGAAGATCCGAAAGTATGCGTCCATGTTCGGACTCGATGAGACATCCGGAATCGAGATTGCTGAGAGAGAGCCGCAGATGACGACGGAGAAACCGGAGGCATCTTCGATCGGACAGGGTAAAAACTCTTACTCCAATATCCAGCTTTCCAGATATATCACGGCAGTTGCCAATAAGGGAACGGTATTCAAACTCAGTCTGCTCGACAAGATGACGGATTCCCAGGGAAATCTCTTAAAAGATTTCACACCGGAAGTACGTTCGACCATCGACGTCAAAGATTCCACATGGAACGCTGTCCACACCGGAATGCGCCGTGTAATCTCGGATGGTTCTGCGAGGAAGATCTTCAGTGACCTGGAAGTCGATATCGCAGGTAAGACGGGTACTGCCGAGGAGATAAAAAATGGACACCGCGTCAACCACGCGTTCTTCGTTTCCTTTGCTCCATACCAGAATCCGGAGATCGCGGTGACGGTGAATATCCCATACGGATATTCTTCCTCCAACGCGGCGACGGCGGCGAAAAATATTTACCGGTTCTACTACGGATATACAGACCTGAATTACATTCTGAATAACAGTGCGCTGAACTCTTCGAACGTAGAGATCGGAGACTAGTCTGCGCACTGCACAGACAAAATGCTGCAGCCCGGCGAAACTGCCGGGCTGTAAGGCGTTGACGGACCGGCGGTCTGGCGCACCTGTCAAAGTTACATAAAAGGGGGATTTCAAGATGAAAGAAGCTGTCGTAATCAAGGGAAATAAAGCCGGAATGGCGGTTTATCTGGAGAAAGACCTGGATTTTGAGAAAGTTCTTCAGGCGATTGCAAAGAAGTTCAAGGCGACGGCGAAATTCTGGGGAGCTGCCCAGATGACGCTGACCCTGGAGGGACGGGACCTGACTCCGGAGGAAGAGTACCGTGTTGTGCAGACGATCACGGAAAATTCCGATATCGAGGTGCTGTGTCTTCTCGACACGGACGGAAACCGGACGAGAAAATGTGAGAAAGCACTCAATGAGAGACTGATGGAGCTGTCTTCCCTCACAGGTCAGTTTTATAAAGGGAATCTCCGGGACGGGGACGAGCTGGAATCAGAGGCCAGCATCGTGGTGATCGGTGATGTGGAAAAAGGAGCAAAAGTCAGCGCAAAAGGGAACATCATCATTTTAGGAGCGCTCCGCGGGGCGGCCCATGCGGGGATCTGCGGAAATGAGGATGCGGTGATCGTTGCTTTTGAGATGGCACCGATATCGGTCCGGATCGCGGGACTTTCCCTGAAAAAAGCGGAGAAAGGACGCCATCTTGGGCGCGGTCCGATGATGATCCTCTCTGAGAACGGAAAAGTTGTCGAAGAACCGATCAAAAAGAGCTTTCTGAGTGCGCTGAATTTTATATAAAAGAGGTCCGTATCAGTTTCCTTTTATAAAGCTTTTATAAAATCTATTTTTTACTGGAATTTTTTGCTTTTTTCATGTAAAATATATCTTGTGGTACCAGGGGCAAAGATCAGAAAATGGGTGCAGGTCTGCCCGCAGGAAAATTTTTGAGCTTTTGCCAATCCGGTATCAATCTCTGAAAACAGAGGAGATGCGAGTACATTCATAACTTAATACAGGAGGATATTCTTATGAGTGAAGTCATTGTTGTTACATCCGGAAAAGGGGGTGTTGGCAAGACGACGACCTCAGCGAATGTCGGTACAGGACTTGCCATGCTCGGGGAGAAAGTGATCCTGATCGATACAGATATCGGTCTCAGGAATCTCGACGTGGTGATGGGACTGGAGAACCGCATCGTCTACAACCTTGTGGACGTCGTGGAGGGGAATTGCCGTCTGAAGCAGGCACTGATAAAGGACAAAAGATATCCGAACCTGTTTTTACTTCCGTCCGCCCAGACCAGGGACAAGTCCTCCGTGACTCCCGGTCAGATGCGAAAGCTGGTGGATGATCTGAGAGAAGAGTGTGATTATGTACTGTTAGACTGTCCTGCGGGGATCGAGCAGGGATTTAAAAACGCCATTGCCGGAGCGGACCGTGCTTTTGTCGTCACGACTCCCGAGGTATCGGCGATCCGTGACGCAGACCGGATCATCGGCCTGCTGGAGGCGGAAGAAATCTCAAAGATGGATCTCATCGTGAACCGGATCCGGATGGATATGGTCCGGAGGGGGGATATGATGTCGATGGAAGATGTGACGGATATCCTTGGAATCCCGATCCTCGGCGCGATCCCGGACGATGAGGAGATCGTGATCTCCACGAACCAGGGGGAACCTCTGGTGGGAATGAATTCCTTTGCCGGACAGGCTTATCTTAACATCTGTAAGCGGATACTTGGTCAGGAGGTGCCGCTTATGGGGCTTGAGAAAAACAAAGGATTCTTCCATATGTTTAGCGGCCTCTTAAAGAGGGCATAAATGAAAAAGAGACTGTTCCATATCCTGACAGGGAGAAATTCCGGAAGTATCGCGAAAAAACGGCTTGAATTTCTGCTGATTGCGGACCGGGCCGGATGTACGCCGGAAATCCTGGAGATGTTAAAAAACGACATGATAAAAGTCATATCAAGATATATGATGATCGATCCGGAACAACTGGAGGTCAAGGTGATCCACATGGATCAGAGAAAGGCGGGAGAAAAGCTCCCGGTCCTGTATGCCAGTGTTCCGGTTCGGGAACTGCTGGTTAAGGGGACATTTTAATACATGCTTTCAGAATACAATTTTAAAAACTTCAATTTCCGTCTGTTGTTCTACGCCCTGGCGTTAAATGTGATCGGGCTTCTTGTGATCAACAGTGCGGTAAACGGAGACAGAAGCTATATCAACCGCCAGTTGATCGGCCTTTTTGGCGGACTGGTGATCATGATCTTCCTGGCTCTGATGGATTACCACAAACTGATGCGCTGTACCGGCGTGATCTATCTTGCCTGTGTGGCGATCCTGCTGGCGATCATTGTCGCAGGACAGTTTGGAGGAGCCGGAACGGGTGCGAGACGCTGGATCACACTTCCTGTGATCGGACGCTTCCAGCCGTCGGAATTTGTTAAGATCGGTCTGATCATTTTCTTCTCCTGGTTTCTGCAGCGAAATCAGGAGAAGATCAACGATCCCCGCACATTGATCATCGTCGGGGCTTTTGCTGCGGTTCCGCTGCTTCTCATTATGAAACAGCCGGACCTGTCCACGAGTATCGTTATCGTGTTCATTATTGTATGCCTGATCTTTGTCGCAGGACTTAGCTATAAGTGGATCATCGGCGCGGCTGCTGTTGGGATCCCGGGGCTGGCACTCACGGTATTTCTTGCTGAGCGGGGCGCTGTTCCGTTCCTGACAGGATATCAGGTAAACCGAATCCTCGCCTTCATCAATCCGGGAAAATTCGCAGACTTAAATGTCCAGCAGGATAACTCAAAGATGGCGATCGGATCGGGAATGCTGTATGGAAAAGGTCTGCTCAACGAGACGGCCATTTCCGTAAAAAACGGAAATTTCTTATCTGAGGAACACACCGATTTTATTTTTGCCGTGATCGGTGAGGAGATGGGGTTTGTGGGCTGCATGCTTGTGCTGGTCCTCTACCTTCTCTTCGTATTTGAATGCCTGCGAATGGCAGGGAGAACGAGAGATCTGACCGGAAAGCTCCTCTGTACGGGGATGGCTGCTCTCGTTGGATTCCAGGCATTTACAAACATTGCGGTTGCCACCGGGATTTTCCCGAATACCGGACTTCCGCTTCCATTTATCAGTTATGGTGTAAGTTCTCTGGTAAGTCTTTATATCGGCATCGGCGTTCTTTTAAACGTCGGACTGCAGCAAAATAAACTGGAATTCTAGGAGGTATTCTTATGAATGTTGGACTGATCGCGCATGATTCCAAAAAGAAACTGATGCAGAACTTCTGTATCGCGTATAAAGGGATCTTAAGTAAACATAACCTCTATGCGACCGGAACGACCGGAAAACTCATTGAGGAAGTCACAAATTTAAATATCCATAAATTCCTTCCTGGCCACCTTGGCGGGGAGCAGCAGATGGGAGCACAGATCGAGAACAATGATATCGATCTTGTGATCTTCCTGAGAGACCCGCTGTCACCGAAGTCCCACGAGCCGGATGTCAACAAGGCGGTGAGACTCTGCGATATCCACAACGTCCCGCTTGCGACAAACCTTGCGACAGCAGAGCTTCTGATCAAGGCTCTGGATCGCGGAGATCTTGAGTGGCGTGAGATGTATAAGTAATGAGTAAGAAGAAAAGATGGATCCCGGGGATCGTGGGGTTCTGCCTGATTCTTGGCGCGACTGGCTGCGCCGGACTTGCAGATACGGGAAATACTTACGCCCTGGATCAGAGGATCGAGACGTTCGCATCTTCAGGCAGCGGAAGAACGGCGGACGGCTTTGCGGCAGACCTGGCGGTGGTAACGGATGGGATCGACGGAGACGGAACACTCACAGCGCAGTCTGCCGGGGTATTTCCGCTCGATGGGGGAAATGCCGTATTTGCGCAGGATGTTTTTGAACGCAGAAATCCTGCCAGCACGACGAAGGTTATGACGGCGCTTGTCGCCCTGAAATATGGAAATCTTGAAGATATGGTGACGGTTCCTCAGGAGTCGGTAATCACGGAGAGCGGTTCCTCCATGGCGGGGGTTGTTCCCGGAGATAAGCTGACACTGGAGCAGCTTCTTTATGGTCTTTTGATCCCGTCGGGAAACGACGCGGCAAACGCGATCGCAGTTCATATGGGCGGATCGATCGAAGGATTTGTTGAAATGATGAACGAGGAAGCAGCCCGGATCGGTGCCACAGGGACGCATTTTGCAAATGCCAACGGCTTGACGAACGAGGACCACTATATGACCGCCTACGACCTTTATTTGATGTTCCATGAGGCGTTAAAGTATGAGAAGTTCCGGGATATTATCGGAACGAAGACATACACGGCGTCCTATAAAGGGGCGGACGGATCGGATAAAACCGCATCCTGGAGTGTCAGCAATTACTACATGCTCGGAAAGAGGGAAATGCCGGATGGACTCTCCGTATTCGGAGGAAAGACCGGAACCACCCAGGCGGCGGGCTACTGCCTGATCATGGGGGAGAAGGACGCGGACGGGAAAGAGTACGCATCTGTCGTGATGCATGCGGACAGCCGCGATGCCCTCTATTCGGATATGTCGACGATCATGGAGAAGATCGACCGGTAGCAGAAAACAGGAGGAAGAATACGTGAATGAACAGGACATGAAAGTTTTCGGGGGATCCGAAGGTTTTCATGTCCTGTTTTTACTCCCGGGCAACCGTAAAGAACTGTCGACAGCAGATTCTGCCGGTGTTGGAAGTACATTCTGCTTTTGTATGAAATTATTTCGAAATTTAGAAATAATGGTTGCAAATTTTCAGCAAATAGTCTATAATAAATTTACAAACAAGAGATTTTTTATACAAAATATATAAAATCCAAGGAGGAGTGCATTATGGTTCAGATCATCGCAGGACGGAAGGGAAAAGGAAAAACTAAATATTTACTTGACATGGCTAACACAGCTGTAAAAGAGGCAAAAGGTTCAATCGTTTACCTTGATAAAAGTTCGAAACATATGTACGAGCTTAACAACAAGATCCGCTTAATCAACGTGGCTGAGTTCTCCGTAAGTACGGCTGAAGGCTTTATCGGTTTCATCTGCGGAATTATTTCCCAGGATCACGATCTCGAGGCTATGTATCTTGACAGTTTCTTAAAGCTCGCCGGTCTTGAGGGAGAAGATATCACTGCAACTCTCGCAGAGCTGGATCAGATCAGTACAAAGTACCATGTAAACTTTGTATTAAGCGTATCCATGGATGGTGAAGAACTTCCGGAATCTGCAAAAGATATGGTGCTGGTAGCATTATAAAACAATCGCTCCTTCCTATAAGTAAGAGTACATAAACACCTGCCTGATGGCGGGTGTTTATGTTTTATAAGCCGGAAATTCTACGCTGCGAAAAAAATAAATAAAATGTCAAGCAAAAACACTTGACAACCATCACCGTTTATAGTATGATATCGCAGGTGACCTGATATGGAAAAAATTGTAGCACAGGGTCTTCTGTATGATTTCTATGGAGAGCTCCTGACGGAGCACCAGCGGCGTGTATATGAAGATGTGGTATTTAATGACATGTCCCTCAGCGAGATCGCCGAAGAACAGGGAATCAGCAGACAGGGCGTGCATGACCTGGTGAAGCGCTGTGACAAGATTCTTTCCGGATACGAGGAAAAACTGAAGCTTGTCGAGAAATTCAACCAGACAAAGAAAATGGTAGAAGAGATTAAGGAACTGGCTGGCCAATATAAAAAGGACGGCGACCGATCCCTGATCGACAGGATCGAAGCGATTTCCGAAGAGATCGGGAAGCTGTAAGCCAGAGGGAGAGTTTTCATGGCATTTGAAAGTTTAGCCGATAAATTACAGAATGTCTTTAAAAACTTAAGAGGCAAAGGAAGACTGTCAGAGGCGGATGTAAAAGCTGCCCTGAAGGAAGTCAAGATGGCTCTCCTGGAAGCCGACGTAAGTTTTAAAGTTGTTAAACAGTTTATCAGTTCTGTACAGGAGAGAGCGATCGGACAGGATGTCTTAGAGAGCCTGACTCCGGGACAGATGGTAATAAAAATTGTAAACGAAGAACTCGTAAAACTGATGGGTTCCGAGACCACAGAGATTGCCTTAAAGCCCCAGAATGAGATCACGGTCATCATGATGATCGGTCTTCAGGGCGCAGGTAAAACAACGACTACGGCAAAACTTGCCGGAAAGTTCAAGGCAAAAGGCAGAAAGCCGCTTCTTGCGGCCTGCGACGTCTACCGTCCTGCTGCGATCAAGCAGTTACAGGTAAACGGTGAGAAAGTCGGAGTTCCGGTCTTCACAATGGGAGATAACCAGAATCCGGTGAATATCGCAAAAGCCGCTGTGGAACATGCCAGAAAAGAAGGCATGAATCTTGTATTCCTCGATACGGCAGGACGTCTTCAGATCGATGAGTCCATGATGGATGAGCTCGTCAACATCAAAGAAGCAGTCAATGTCGACCAGACGATCCTCGTTGTCGACGCGATGACCGGTCAGGATGCAGTGAATGTTGCCGGAAGCTTTAATGACAAGATCGGCGTCGATGGCGTGATCTTAACAAAGCTTGACGGTGATACACGAGGCGGTGCGGCGTTATCGATCCGTGCCGTGACGGGAAAACCGATCCTCTACGTCGGTATGGGCGAGAAGCTCTCTGACCTGGAACAGTTTTATCCGGACCGTATGGCTTCGAGAATCCTTGGAATGGGTGATATCCTTTCCCTGATTGAGAAAGCCGAGTTTGAGGTGAGCGAAGAGAAGGCAAAAGAAATGAGCCAGAAACTTCGCAAAGCAGAATTTGATTTTAACGATTTCCTGGATCAGATGCGCCAGATCAAAAAGATGGGCGGAATGAACAGCATCTTGAACATGATGCCGGGAATGGCCCAGATGAAGGGAAATGTTGAAATAGACGAGAAATCCATGGATAAAGTGGAGGCGATCATTCTCTCAATGACGAAGGAAGAGCGGGCGAACCCGTCACTCCTGAATCCGTCGAGAAAACAGAGGATCGCGAAGGGCGCCGGAGTAGATATTGCCGAGGTGAACCGGATCGTCAAACAGTTTGAACAGTCGAAAAAGCTCATGAAGCAGCTTCCTGGAATGATGGGAGGCGGAAAGCGGAAAGGGCTTGGCGGACTGGGCGGTATGCTTGGAAAGATGAAATTACCATTCTAAGTACCGCATTATGATAAGAAGGCAAATGCGATTCCCGCATGGCTGATAAACGAAAAAACCAAGGAGGTGAAATTGTCATGGCAGTTAAGATGAGATTAAGAAGAATGGGTCAGAAGAAGGCTCCTTTCTATAGAATTATCGTTGCAGATTCCCGCTCCCCGAGAGACGGTCGCTTCATCGAAGAGGTTGGATACTACGATCCGAACACAGAGCCGAGCACCATCAAATTCGACGAGGAAGCAGCTAAGAAGTGGTTAGGAACAGGCGCTCAGCCGACTGAGACTGTTGCTAAGCTCTTAAAGGCAGCCGGTATCCAGTAATCGAGGTGGATTCAATGAAGGAATTGGTAGAAGTTATCGCCAAAGCGCTGGTTGATAATCCAGATGAAGTTGTTGTTACGGAATCTGAAAAAGAAGAAGAGATCGTCATCGAGCTCAAGGTTGCCCCGACCGATATGGGAAAGGTGATCGGAAAGCAGGGAAGGATCGCGAAAGCCATCCGCTCCGTTGTGAAGGCGGCTTCTTCCAAGATGGATAAGAAAGTGATTGTTGAAATTCAGTAATCGTGAGGGACTGTGGACAGGATTTTTCCCGGCTGCAGTCCCCTTTCTGTTATCAGAGCCGGTTTCTGCGGGCAGGTATCAGCCGTGCCGTGCTTGATAGAATGACAGGAGCTGACTGCCCGGGTTCCCTCACAGTTACGATAGGAGACAAATATGGAAAAATATCTTCGTGTAGGCGTCATTACCTCCCCGCACGGCGTGCGCGGCGAGGTGAAGGTCTATCCGACCACCGATGACGCGATGCGCTTTAAAAAATTAGATCATGTGATCCTGGACCTCGGAAGAGGAGAAAGCCGGGAGTTAAAGATCCGTCAGGTAAAATTCTTCAAAAACATGGTCATCCTGAAATTCGACGGGGTTGACACTATGAACGAGGTGGAAGGATGGCGCCAGAAGGACCTTCTGATCACAAGAGACCAGGCAGTGCCTCTTCAGGAGGACGAATTCTTTATCACCGACCTCATCGGACTTACTGTTGTCACGGACGAAGGGGATACGCTCGGAACGCTGACGGATGTGATGGAGACAGGAGCAAACGATGTCTACTGTGTAAAGACACCGGAGGGAAAGGAACTTCTTCTCCCGGCGATCCACGACTGCATTCTCGATGTGGATCTTGATAAGGAAGAGATGCTTGTCCATGTTCTTCCGGGACTTCTGGATCTGTAAGGGGAGGCCGCGATGAATTTTCATGTACTTACCCTGTTCCCGGAGATGATCATGAACGGTCTGGAGACCAGCATTCTCGGCCGCGCGGCAGCGAAGGGGATCGTATCGTTTGAGGCGGTGAATATCCGCGATTATACGCTGGAGCGCCACGGAAAGGTGGACGACTATCCTTACGGCGGCGGCGCCGGGATGGTCATGCAGGCGGAGCCGATCTACCGCGCTTATGAGGCACTTGTCGAGAAGATCGGAAAGAAACCGCGTGTGATCTACATGACTCCCCAGGGAAAGACTTTCAATCAGAATATTGCGGAAGATCTCGCGAAGGAGGAGGATCTGGTGTTCCTCTGCGGTCACTATGAGGGGGTCGATGAGCGCGTTCTGGAGATGATCGCGACAGATTACCTCTCCGCAGGAGATTATGTCCTCACAGGAGGAGAGCTTCCGGCGATGATGATGATCGACTGTATTTCAAGACTTGTCCCGGGAGTGCTGAACAACAATGTGTCTGCGGAGTTCGAGACATTCCACGATAACCTTCTGGAGTATCCGCAGTACACGCGCCCGGAAGTGTTCATGGGCAAAAAAGTGCCGGATATCCTTCTTTCCGGGCATCATGCAAATGTCGAGAAATGGCGCAGGGAGCAGTCGATCATCCGCACACTGAAGAACCGCCCGGAACTTTTGGAGGACGCTGTCCTTTCGAAAAAGGAGCAGAAGTTCCTGGATGAATTGCTGAGACAGCAGGAGACCGAAAAACCGTGACTAAAAAATTGCACGATATATGAGAAAACCGCTTGCATTTTGGCTTGCGGTATGATAAAATACAAAACTGTGGTATCCGAAAGACGGGAGAACCCTGTCAATACGGAGACTTAAATCATAAGAGATGTTCCGCTGCCGCAGGAAAAGAAGATGCGGGTAAGAACATCGAATACTTTAAGGAGGTTCATATCAATGAACGACATTATCAAGAATATCGAAGCTGCACAGTTAAAAGAGTCTGTACCGAGCTTCAACGTAGGTGACACTGTAAGAGTATCCGCTAAGATCAAAGAGGGAAACCGTGAAAGAATCCAGATCTTCGAGGGAACTGTTATCAAGAGACAGAACGGCGGCGTTAGAGAGACTTTCACAGTAAGAAAGAACTCCAACGGTATCGGCGTTGAGAAGACATGGCCGCTTCATTCTCCGTCTGTTGAGAACGTTGAGGTTGTAAGAAGAGGTAAAGTTCGCCGCGCGAAACTTTACTACTTAAGAACAAGAGTAGGTAAAGCTGCAAAGGTTAAAGAATTAGTAAAATAATTCATAACAACTGTACAGAGAGTCAGTAGATCAAAGGGGCAATGAAAATTGTCCCTTTGTTTTTACTAAAACAGCAGGAATTCCCCTTGCATAAAGTACAGATGTTCTGTCATGGATTCAGGAGGTCCCTTCATGGAATTTTTTGAGAAAAAGGAACCGAACAGACTTCACCGGATCACGGAATGGGCGGTCGACTGCGCAGTCATGATCGCTCTTGCGTGCTATCTCGTGTTTTGTTTTGGGAGCAGGGTTGAGATGAATGGAAGTTCCATGAAACCCGTGCTGGAGTCCGGAGATGTGGTGCTGATAAACCGGCTCGCATATGATGTCGGGAAACCGATACGATTTGATGTTGTCGTCTTTGAACGGGAAGGACAGCAGCCGGGGATCAAGAGGATCATCGGACTTCCCGGTGAGACGGTCCAGATCAAAAATGGATCCGTCTATATCAATGGGGAACTCTTAAAAGCGGAAAACGGACTTGCCGAGGCGACGATCGCCGGGGCAGCCGAGTATCCGGTCGAGCTCGGGGATGATGAATATTTTCTCCTGGGTGACAACCGTGAATCAAGTGAAGACAGCCGGTTTTCCGGCATTGGAAATATAAAACGGGAAAATCTCATCGGACGCGTCTGGCTGCGGTTTCAGCCATTTTCCAGACTTGGTTTCGTCCGGTAGCAGGAAAGGACGGAGACGATTACTATGAATATACAGTGGTATCCAGGCCATATGACAAAGGCGAAACGCGCCATGAAAGAGGACGTGAAACTTGTAGACCTCGTGATCGAGCTTGTGGATGCGAGAGCGCCGCTTGCCAGCCGCAATCCGGATATTGACAGCCTCGCAGCCGGAAAAGGCCGTGTGATCCTTTTAAATAAGGCGGATCTTGCTTCTGAGAAGGCAAATGCCGCATGGATCTCCTATTTTGAGGGACAGGGCTTCCAGGTCATGAAGATCGATGCAAGAGCGAAAGCGACGTTAAAACAGCTGAATGCCCTGATCCAGGAGGCATGTAAGGAGAAGATCGAGCGCGACAGAAGGCGCGGTATCTTAAACCGCCCGGTGCGTGCGATGGTGGTCGGGATCCCGAACGTCGGAAAATCCACGTTCATCAACAGCTTTGCCGGAAAAGCAGCTGCGAAGACGGGAAACAAACCTGGCGTCACAAAGGGAAATCAGTGGATCCGTTTAAATAAGCAGGTGGAGCTTCTCGACACTCCGGGTATCTTATGGCCGAAATTTGAGGACCAGAAAGTTGGTCTTTTACTGGCGTTTTTAGGCTCCATCAACGATGAGATCCTGGAGAAAGATGAACTGGCTTCCGAACTTGCGGGATATCTTAAGGAGATCACTCCTGGTCTCTTAAAAGAGCGTTACGGGATCGAGGAGGAAGGAAAGAAGCCGTATGAGCTCCTCGATGAGATTGCAACGGCGCGTGCATGCCTGACAAAGGGAGGCGTGAATGATCTGACAAAGGCGGCGAGACTTCTTCTTGATGAATTCCGCGGCGGAAAGCTCGGAAGGATCACGCTGGAGATGCCGGCGGAATAAAGTGTGGAACATGAATACGCAGGGATAAGGAGTAAAGAGATATGGCAAGACGTGTGCTGACCGGAGAAAAACTGGAAAAGGAGCTGGAACGCCTCTCCCTCATGCGGGAGTTCGAGAGACAGTATGAGAACTGTGCGTTTATCTGCGGGATCGATGAGGCGGGCCGCGGACCTCTTGCAGGGCCGGTTGCGGCCGGTGCGGCGATCCTGCCGAAGGACTGCCAGATCCTTTATTTAAACGACTCGAAAAAGCTCTCTGAGAGCCGGAGAGAGGAACTGTTCCTGGAGATCAAGGAGAAAGCGATCGCCTGGTCGGTGGGGATCGTGGGTCCTGAGCGGATCGATGAGATCAACATCCTGCAGGCGACTTATGAGGCGATGCGCCAGGCGATCGCGAAACTTGACCCGGCGCCCCAGATCCTTTTAAACGATGCGGTGACGATCCCGCAGGTTGCGATCCCGCAGGTGCCGATCATCAAGGGCGATGCGAAGAGCGTTTCCATCGCGGCGGCAAGCATCCTCGCAAAGGTCACCAGGGACCACATGATGGAAGAGTATGATAAGGAATACCCGGAGTATGGGTTCGCAAAGCATAAGGGATACGGAACTGCCGCACATATCGCGGCGCTGAAAGAGTTCGGACCGACCCCGATCCACAGACGGACATTTATTACGAAGTTTGTGTGATAAGCAGCCATTTTTCGAAGAAAAATGAGCGGATTATGAATGCTTTTGAGCATTGCGGGAGCACGAAGTGCGGAGCAATGCGGTATCAGAGAAACAAAGCTGAGCGAGTCATCGATGGGGGATTTTTGTGACAAGAAATAATCGGGCAGTGGGCAGCATCTATGAGGAAAAGATCGCAGCCTTTTTAAAACAGAACGGATTTGTGATCCTGGAGCGGAATTACCGCTGTAAACAGGGCGAGATCGATATTATTGCGAAAGATGGAAGCTATTTCGTGTTTATCGAGGTGAAATACCGTGCCAGTGGTTCAGCTGGGTTTTCGCTGGAAGCGATCGACCACAGAAAGGCTCTTCGGATCCGGAATGCGGCAGTCTATTATCTGTATTCCCACCAGCTTCCGGAGGAGACACCGTGCCGGTTTGATGCGGCGGGGATCGATGGGGATGAGATCACATATATCAGGGATGCATTTTAAGGTTCAGGCCGAATGTATGTGGGACTCGCAAAAATCCATTATGCTTTTGATCGTGTATCCGGAACAAGCATGCGTACTTTCCGCATGGCTGAGAACGGCGCATATCGTTGAATGAAAAAATTCTGCATGAGATATCTCGGAAAGGGGAAAATTATGGATCAGTGGATCAGAAAAACAGATGCGGCGGATCATATGAAGGAAGTGACAAATAACGGTGTCACCTACCTGACATTCCCGGCACTTGATGCAACCGGGATCGTCACTCACGCGTTTTCCACGCGGATGGGAGGTGTCAGCGAAGGCTGGTATTCGACCATGAATTTCTCTTTCACACGCGGTGACAACCGGGAACATGTGCTGGAAAATTACAGCAGGATGGCGGCGGCGCTCGGCGTAAAGCGGGAAAAGATGGTCTTAACCTGGCAGACGCACACGACAAATATCCGCGTTGTATCGGAAGATGATCTTGGAAAGGGAGTTGTGAAGGAACGGGATTACCGGGATATTGACGGTCTCCTGACCAATATGCCGGGTGTGACGCTCGTGACGTTTTTTGCAGACTGTGTGCCGTTATACTTTGTGGATCCGAAGCATCGTGCGATCGGACTCGCCCATTCGGGCTGGAGAGGAACCGTGAACCGTATGGGAGAAAAGATGGTGGCGGCCATGAAGCGGGAATACGGAAGCCGGCCGGAGGACCTTGTCTGCTGTGTGGGACCGAGTATCTGCAGTGACTGCTACGAGGTTGGAGAGGATGTTGCGGACAAGTTTTATGACGCGTTTTCTAAGGAAGACTGCAGGGCGATCGTTCTGCCGTCGAAGACAGGCATGATTGGAAAGAGGCAGCTGGATCTCTGGGAGGCGAACCGACGGATCCTTCTGGAGGCCGGAGTCCCGGAAAAAAATATTTCCGTCACTGATATCTGCACGAGATGCAATCCGGATAAGTTGTTTTCCCACCGGGCGATGGGAGAGAAGCGAGGGAATCTCTGCGCGTTTCTTGCGCTTAAAGAGAATTAGGCGTGTGAGAATGCGGGGGTTCGCAAAAAATGACATTTGACGAAAAACCTTCCAGTGTATTATTTTTCAGGACGATCATACTAGGAACGTACCATCAAACATGCCCGATGCGAGAGCAGGAAAGGCATTACACTAAAAGGAGGCGTATCTTATGTCTAACACAAGCAGTTCTTCTTCTAACCGTGTAGTAGTTCCGGAAGCAAAGGAAGCGATGGACAAATTCAAAATGGAGATCGCGGATGAGCTCGGAGTGCCGCTTACAAACGGCTACAACGGCAATCTGACTTCTTACCAGAACGGCAGCGTCGGCGGCTATATGGTTAAGAAGATGATCGAGGAGCAGGAGAAGAAGATGGCGGGCAAATAAGGGTTAGAGCCTGAGCATCTGAGGGAGAGGCCTTCGCGATGGGATGGGATTTCAGAGATTCTATCTGATCGCGGGGGCTTTTTTCTGTGTAAAATTGGTTGGCGAGGGGTACGCGGTGAGCTTCCGCCTGGGAGCGCCCGGGGATGCGGGGATGGTTCCTCTAAGCTTGCGGGAGATTGCTAAAGGCGGAAAAAAGATGATACAACTCGCTGCGCTCAAACAAGTATCATCTTTTTTCCAACGCAGTCACCCGCGAGCTAAGAGGAAGCCAGATCCCCGGATCAAGGCGCTCCCAGGCGGAAACTCACCGCTGTGGGATGGTGGGGCGAAAAGAGTGGGGGTGTGACAGCGGGGAGGAAGTTTATCGCTGGTTTATGCAATGTCTGAAAAAGGCTCAGAAAACACTTGTATAATAGAAAAAATACGATTATAATGGGGCGGAGAATAAAAATTGCAGTGGTATTTTATGAGTTAGAGGTTGAGATATGAGAGTAATCGCAGGCAGTGCGAGACGGCTGCTTTTAAAGACGGTCGAGGGAATGGAGACGAGACCGACTACGGACAGGATCAAGGAGACTCTGTTTAATATGCTTCAGAATGATCTTTACGGGGCGAGATTTCTGGATCTTTTTGCGGGAAGCGGGGCGATCGGGATTGAGGCGCTGAGCCGTGGGGCGAAGGAAGCGGTCTTTGTGGACAAGGGAGACGGACAGATTTCCTGTATCCGGGATAATCTGAAGACGACCCATTTGGAAGAGAGGGCTCGTGTGATGTCCGCGGATGTGACAGAGGCGATCCGGAAGCTTGACCGGGAAGGAAAGGCGTTTGATTTTATCTTTATGGATCCGCCGTACCGGATGGATCTTCCGAAGAAGGTGCTGGAAGCGCTGAGGGACACTTCTCTTGCGGATGAGGAGACGCTGATCATCGTCGAGGAAGCTCTCGATACTGATTTTTCCTGGGCCGGAGCGCTCGGGTATGAGATTGAGAAGAGTAAGGAATATAAGACGAATAAGCATGTATTCCTGAGAAAAAATTAAGAATCATCTGTTCAGGGGACTGAAAAAGGGAAGACAGATCCGGCGGTCAGAGACTGAAGGCTGAAGCCGGGTCAAAATACAAAAACGGAACGATATAAAACGAGGAGAAAAACCGCGGGTTTTCGCGGTGTGAGACAGAAATTATGAAAAAAGCAATTTATCCGGGAAGTTTTGACCCGGTTACACTGGGACATATCGACGTGATCAGACGTGCGTCAAAGCTGTTTGATCATCTGATCATCGGCGTTCTTAATAATCGTGCGAAAACGCCATTGTTTTCCGTGGAAGAACGTGTTAAGATGTTAAAAGAGGTCACAAAAGACATTCCGAACGTGGAGGTAAAAAGTTTTGCGGGTCTTACCGTTGACTTCGCGAAAGAATGCGGCGCGAACGCCGTTGTCCGCGGACTCCGCGCGATCACTGACTTTGAATATGAGCTCCAGATCGCCCAGTTAAACCGCGTGATGGATACGAGTATCGATACAGTATTCCTGACGACAAGTCTCGAGTACGCGTATTTAAGTTCCAGTACCGTGAAAGAGGTAGCGGCTTACGGCGGCGATATTTCAAATTTTGTAACGCCTTATGTGGCGGATGAAGTACATAAGAGACTGCGTGAGAGACAAGGCAGTCAGGCGTAAGGGAAAGGAAAAGGAAACAACATGAGCAGAATTGAACAGTTAATCAATGAAATTGAGGAATACATCGACAGCTGTAAATTTCAGCCGTTATCTACATCAAAGATCATCGTAAATAAAGAGGAACTGGACGAGCTTTTAGTCGAGCTCCGTTTAAGAATCCCGGATGAGATCAAGCAGTATCAGAAGATCATCAGCAATCAGGACGCAATCCTTTCCGATGCTCACAGCAAAGCGGATGCGATGCTCGCAGAGGCAACTGCTCAGACAAACGAGCTTGTAAATGAACACGAGATCATGCAGAGAGCCTATGCCCAGGCAAATGAGATCATCGAGCAGGCGCAGGCGCAGGCTCAGACGATCGTTGACAATGCGGTCGCTGATGCGAACAGTGTCCGTCAGGGTTCGATCCAGTATACCGATGATATGTTAAAGAGTCTCCAGACGATCATGAACCACACGATGGAGGGCGCTCAGGGCCGCTTCGACGCATTCATGAATTCCATGAAGTCCAGCTACGATATCGTCTCCTCCAATAGAAAGGAGCTTTCCTCCGGGATCATCACTGAAAAAGAGGAGAGCGCTGAGCCGGAAAAACAGGATTCCACTGAGGCTTGATTGCAGAAACGCTGTCGACGGCGTACCGGCCTGACCGGACCGGATCTGCGAGAGGATGCGGGAGTGGTATTTTATGAGAACCGATATTTAAAAAAAGTGAAATTCCAGAATGCCGGTGAGAACTGCCATAAATGCAGCAGCCAGGGCGGAATGGGCAATTTTCCAGAGAAGATACTGCCGGATGGAGAGTCCGGCAGTTTTTTTTATTCGCTTATTGTTTAACGGGAAATTTCCATGCACCGGAGAACTTTCTTCTTTATCTGCCGGAAAGTTCTGATGGGACTTCTCGCTTTGGATCACCGCATTTGTCTGCGACAGGGCGGAAAAGCCTCCGAAGGAAAAGATGGCAGCTGCGGCGACGGCGGAAACCGGATACGGAAGGGAGCCATGAACCGTCCGGATCCCTGTGGTGATCTCCAGACTGCCGCAGAGAAACAGCCGGACCGGGGCAGGGATCCGGGGAGTGTTCCGGACAACGAGGATCAGGATGGAGTAAAAGATAAGATATCCGCCGATTTTTACGAGAATCTCCGCGGAATTCATGATCGCGGCGTCGAGTGTGATCGCGGGTCTGGTCAGCCTGCTGACAGATGGGGCGTCAGGATTCATGATCGCGGCGTTGAGAGCGATCGCGGAATGCTTCGTCTGTGCCTTTGCGGTGATGCTGGCCGGAAAGGAGGCCCGGACGTGTTCTCTCCGGTAGATCAGGCTGGCCGGGACCGCGAGAAGGAGCAGAGGCGCGTAGATAGAAAAGACAAAATATGACAAAGGGACCTGGGAAGCAAACATGGGACAGACGAAACCTGCGAGAAACATGGGACTTGGATGATTGCAGAGTGCAAAGAGAAATTTCGCCTCCCCGGAGCTGATCCGCCCTTCCGCGTAAAGATCGGCACATGTCTTTGCTCCCATGGGGCAGCCGCAGAGAAGACCGGTGAGGAGAACATACCAGCCGTCCGCCGACAGTCCGGCAAAGCGGAAGATTACCGGGAACGGACGCATGAGTGCCTGGACCCCGCCGGAGGCGGAGAGAACGGAAGACAGTACCATAAACGGAAAAAGCGCCGGGACGACGGAGGAATACCACAAAAGAAGTCCGGACACAGCCCCTTTTGTTACGAGATCCGCGTGAAAGATCATAAAGATCAGGCAGAGCAAGATCAGAAAAGCTCGTTTTATCATAAACACTCCTTTTTACAGAATTTTTTCAGGATTCATGGCCGCATCCGGATCTTACGAAAAAAAGCACTGCCCGCGTACTGTAACCTGCCCGCCGATGCTGCAGAACTCTTTCTATTATTTTCATTGTACTTTCCCCGGAATTTTGATATGATAAATATAGTGCGCTTTTCTGTTTAAAATGCATTTCCGGGATAAAGTCCGAAACCTGGAAAGTCTGCGGGTGCGGCTGTGGAAATGTCGGAGAGCGCGTGATCGGAAGGAGAGAAATATTTGGAAAAAGCAATCCGGCTGGACAAATATCTGGCTGATATGGGAAAAGGTACGAGAACGGAGCTCAAGGAGATGATCCGGAAAGGACGGATCAAGGTGAACGGCGAGGTCGTGAAAAAACCGGAGACAAAGATCCGGAAGGGCGAAGATACGATCCTGCTCGACAATGCGCCGGTGGAGTACGTGGAACTGGAATATTATCTTTTGAATAAACCGCAGGGCGTGATCTCGGCGACGGAGGACCGCCGCAGGGAGACGGTCGTGGACCTGATCGATGAAAAGCAGAGGAAAGATCTCTTCCCGGTGGGACGTCTTGATATCGATACGGAAGGTCTGCTCCTCATCACAAACGATGGGGCGCTTGCCCACCGCCTTCTTGCCCCGGGTCACCATGTAGATAAGGTCTACGAGGCGAGATGTGAGGGACTTGTCCCGGATGAAGCGGTACAGAAGTTCCGTGACGGGATGGAACTCTCGGACGGACTTTCCTGCATGCCGGCGGAACTCGAGATCCTGGAGAGGAAGGCCGGGGATCCGGAGACAGGGACGGAGGCGGAGAGTCTGGTGAGTCTGACTCTTCACGAGGGAAAATTCCATCAGGTAAAGCGTATGATGGAGGAAGTCGGCTGTCCGGTTGTCCACCTGAAACGCCTGTCCATGGGACCATTGAAGCTGGATGCGACATTAAAACCCGGTGAGTACCGGAAACTGACGGATAAAGAACGGGAGTTGTTGGAAAACTTATGATAAAAAATTTTTTGGATCATAAAAAAGCGATGCTTTTTGACCTCGACGGGACCCTGGTGGATTCCATGTGGATGTGGGAAGCCATCGATATCGAATTCCTTGGAGCGTATGGTTACGAGTGCCCGGAGGATCTTCAGAGAGCCATTGAAGGAATGAGCTTTTCGGAGACGGCCGTGTATTTTAAGGAACGGTTTAAGCTTCCGTTAAGCCTGGACGAGATCAAGGCAATCTGGGTTCAGATGTCGATCGACAAGTACCGCTATGAGGTCCCGCTGAAGCCGGGTGTGCCGGAGTTTTTAAAATACTGCAGAGAGAACAGGATCCGCACGGGGATCGGGACCAGCAACGGAAGCGAGATTGTGGACGCGGTCCTGACTTCCTTAAATGTGAAGGAATATTTCGACGTGGTGGTGACGGCCTGCGAGGTGGCTCACGGAAAACCGGAGCCGGATATTTACCTGGAAGTGGCGAAGCGCCTTGGCGTAAAGCCGGAGGAGTGCCTCGTATTTGAGGATATCCCGGCCGGGATCATGGCGGGCAAAGCGGCAGGAATGCCGGTGATCGCCGTGGAGGATGATTTCTCAAAAGACCTGATGGACGAGAAACGAGCACTCGCGGATGCGGTGATCGCGGATTACAGAGAACTTTTATAAAGCTGCAAATATTTCAGTGAAAACAGTGACTTTCCTAAGCTGGAAATTCGCTGGAGATGCAGAAAGAAATACAAAAAACATAATAACGGCGGGGGATAAAAGTTTGGGTTCTCCGCCTACGGCAGACCACGGTAAGTTCGGAACAAATATGTCAGACTGGCGGTGGCTGGAAACAATATATGAAGGACATAGAATATGATACATGATTTTCTCCCGGTATGCCGGGCAGATATGGAAAAAAGAGGCTGGGATCAGTGCGATTTCGTCTATGTGTGCGGGGACGCCTATGTGGATCATCCGTCGTTCGGATCGGCGATCATCAGCCGTGTGCTGGAATCCTACGGATATAAAGTCGGGATCATCGCCCAGCCGGACTGGAAGGATAAGGAGAGCATCCAGATCCTCGGAAGACCGAGACTCGGCTTCCTCGTGAGCGCCGGAAACATGGACTCGATGGTAAACCATTATTCTGTCTCGAAAAGAAGGCGCGATAAAGATTCCTACACGCCGGGCGGTGTGATGGGAAAACGGCCGGATTACGCGGCGGTTGTCTACTGCAACCTGATCCGCTCGGTCTACAAAGACATCCCGATCGTGATCGGTGGGATCGAGGCGAGCTTACGTCGTCTCGCACACTACGATTACTGGTCAAACAAAGTAAAACACTCGATCCTCGTGGACTCTCAGGCGGATCTGATCTCCTACGGAATGGGGGAAAAGTCGATCGTTGAGATCGCGGACGCCTTAAATTCCGGGCTTGATGTGAAGGACATCACATTCATCGACGGAACCGTCTATAAAACGGACAGTCTGGATTCCGTCTACGATGCGGTGATCCTGCCGTCCTATGATGAGATCAAAACGGATAAAAGACGGTATGCGGAGAGCTTCGGGATCCAGTATAAGAATACGGATGCGTTCTCCGGAAAACGCCTGGTGGAGCCGTACCGCGACAATTTATATGTGGTCCAGAACCCACCGGCAAAACCGCTCTCCATCCAGGATATGGATGATGTCTACGCGCTCCCGTATATGAGAAAATGGCATCCGTCCTACGACGCGGCGGGCGGGATCCCGGCGTTCTCTGAGGTGAAATTCAGCCTCATCAGCAACCGCGGCTGTTTCGGCGGCTGCAGCTTCTGTGCGCTGACCTTCCACCAGGGCAGGATCATCCAGGTTCGGAGCCATGAGTCTATTATCGAGGAGGCCAAATATCTGACAAACGAGCCGGATTTCAAAGGCTATATCCATGATGTCGGCGGTCCGACGGCGAACTTCCGCTTCCCGGCCTGCAAAAAACAGCTGAAATACGGAGCATGTCCGGGAAAACAGTGTCTGTTCCCGAAGCCATGCGAGAACCTGATCGCGGATCACACGGATTATATCGCACTCCTCAGGAAACTCCGGGCGCTTCCGAAGGTCAAGAAGGTCTTTATCCGTTCCGGAATCCGTTTCGATTATGTGCTCGCAGATAAAAAGAAGGATTTCCTCCGGGAACTCTGCATGTACCATGTCAGCGGACAGCTGAAGGTCGCGCCGGAGCATGTCTCCGACCAGGTCCTCCGCCTTCTCGGAAAGCCGGAAAATGCGGTCTACGAGAAGTTCGCGCAGGAATATAAAAAGATGAATGAGAAGCTCGGGTTAAAGCAGTACCTTGTCCCGTATCTCATGTCCTCCCACCCGGGTTCCACGCTGAAAGAGGCAGTGGAGCTTGCGGAACACCTGAGAGACCTCGGCTACATGCCGGAGCAGGTACAGGACTTCTACCCGACACCGTCGACGATATCGACCTGTATGTACTACACGGGACTCGATCCGCGGACGATGGAGCCGGTCTATGTGCCGACGAACCCGCATGAAAAGGCGATGCAGCGCGCCCTGATCCAGTACCGGAATCCGGACAACTACGATCTTGTGAAAGAGGCGCTGATCAAGGCCGGACGAGAGGATCTCATCGGATTTGACCAGAAATGCCTGATCAAGCCGCGGAAGATGGCGAAAGACATGGCGGGCGGAGACCATTCCGGTCATTCGGGAAAGGCAGCTTCCGGCAGAGGCGGTTCCGTCCGGAGAGATGGCGAAAGACATGGTGGAAATAACGGCCGCGCTGCGTCACGGTCCGAGAAGAGCAGAAATGACAGCCGCTTCGCATCGCAGACCGGAAAAACCAGAAATGACAGCCGTCAGGGCGGCTCAGCAGGAAACAGCCGTCAGGCCGTATCCGGCAGGGCGAAAGGGATGGCAGGCCAGACCGGCGGCAGGAAGCCGAAACCAAGACCGCAGCAGGGAAGAAACAGGAAATAAAGAACGGTCCGGGATCATATCAGAACAGATACCGGTCAACATTTCATTCAGAAAGGCAGATCACATGAGCGGAAAGAAAATTGCGATCGTGACCGGCGCGTCATCGGGAATGGGACGGGAGATGGTGTATCTTCTCGCAGATCATTTCGCAGCGCTGGAGGAGATCTGGGTAGTCGCGAGGAGAAAAGAGAGACTCGAGGAGCTTGTCGGAAAGGTTCCGGTCCGTCTTCGGATCCTGCCGCTTGATCTCACGAGTGAGGAGGACCTCGGCGTACTCTCCGTCCTTTTAAAGAGAGAGCAGCCGAACGTCAAGATCCTGGTAAACGGCGCAGGATACGGAAAGACCGGGGCAGTCGGAACGATCCGGCGGGACCTCTCGGTCGGCATGGTGCGCTTAAACGATGAGGCGCTGGTTACCGTGACGGAGATGGTGCTTCCGTATATCTCAAAGAACAGCAGGATCATCCAGTTTGCCTCCGCGGCGGCGTTTATGCCCCAGCCGGGCTTTGCTGTCTACGCGGCATCAAAATCCTTTGTGTTAAGCTACAGCCGGGCGCTGGCCGTGGAGCTGAAGAAGAAAAATATCTATGTGACGGCAGTATGTCCGGGGCCGGTGGAGACGGAATTCTTCGGGATCGCCCTGGACGGGGGAAAACTCGCTCCGATCAAGAAGCTCACGATGGCGGAGCCGAAAAAGGTAGTAAAAAAGGCACTCATGGACAGCATGAAAGGCAAACGGATCTCAGTGTACGGACCTTGGATGAAGGCGTTTTACGTTCTCTGCCGGATCGTTCCCCACGAGATCTTAATGGGGTTTATCAACTGGTAACTGCCGGACCGCACACCGCATGCGGGCTGGTCTTACGCATCACATACAGCAATAGAAAAAGGGACTGCGGACATCTGAGCAGTTCCCGGAAAAGAGGAAAAAGATTTGAAATTACGACTGGAAAAAGGAACCTATGGATACAGGACTGCCTACAAAAAGCGTCAGCTTTTCTTCGTTGTCCTGTTCATCCTGGCGATCGTGGCACAGCTTATCTTAAGAAATTTTGTCACGGAGCAGATCTATAAGAATCTCGTCACGATCAGTGCGATCCTCACGGTACTCCCAATGGCGAACCTGGCATCACCGCTTGTCGTCGCATCGAGGATCCCGGAGGTCCCGGAGGAGCTCCACAAGGCGTGTCTCCCGTACGAGGACAAATTCCCGATCTTATATGATCTGGTCATCACCTCCAACGATCTGATCATGCCGGTCGATGCGGCGGTCGTTCATCCGACCGGAGTGTATCTCTACTGCACGAACCCGAAAGTGGACCGGAAGAAAGCGGAGAAATTTTTAAACGAGATGTTAGTCGGCTGGAAGCTGGACGGAAATGCGAAGGTCATGAACGAGGAGAAAAAGTTCCTACGGAGGCTTTCTGAGCTTAAGACCGTCACAGAGGAAGAGGATGACGGAAGCGCTCCGCATGTTTTAAAATTATTAAAGAGTCTTTCCATGTAGGGGAATAAAAGATGAGAGAGATCGTGATTGAAAAGAACGAGGCGGGACAGCGACTGGATAAATTTCTCGCGAAGTACATGAATGAGGCGTCGAAGAGCTTTTTCTATAAGATGATGCGCAAGAAGAACATCACGCTGAACGGGAAAAAGTGTGAGGGAAATGAAAAACTCGCCGAAGGCGATGTCGTGAAGCTGTTTCTTGCGGAGGACACCATTGAAAAATTTTCCAGTGTTCAGGTGCAGGAGGTAAAGAAAGTAGATCTCGATATTCTCTATGAGGATGACGAGATCATTCTGGTCAACAAACCGGCGGGTATGCTGTCGCAGAAGGCTAAGGAGACCGATGAGTCTCTGGTGGAGTATCTGATCGATTATCTTTTGGGGAGCGGCAAGCTCACGGAGAGCGGGCTGCGCGCGTTCCGCCCGTCGGTCTGCAACCGTCTGGACCGGAATACCAGCGGTATCGTGGCAGCAGGAAAGTCTCTGGCGGGTCTTCAGATGCTTTCCGGCGTGTTTAAAGACCGCTCGATCCACAAGTATTATCAGTGTCTCGTATCCGGTGTGATCCGGGACGTGAAGACGGTGGACGGCTGGCTTTTAAAGGATGAGAAGAAGAATCAGGTGCGGATCCTCACGGAGGCGGAGGCAAAGCGATTTGGAGGAAGAAGCGGAGACGAGGAGCCGAAACGGATCCGGACAAAATATGAGCCGATCGCGACGGACGGAAGGTTTACGCTGCTCAAGGTGACACTTCTGACCGGACGTTCCCATCAGATCCGCGCCCATTTAGCGTCTCTTGGGCATCCGATCGTGGGAGATTCCAAGTACGGCGGAGTTTCGAAGGTGAACCCCTCAGGGCGGACCGTGAAGTATCAGCTTTTACATTCTTACCGTCTGGAGTTTCCGAAGCTTGCGGAACCGTTTGCCTATCTTTCCGGGAGGGTGTTTGAGGCGCCGATGCCGGGATATTTTTGTTCGGTACTGAAAGAGACCGGGATCAGGCTGCCATAAAATCTGGCAGCGCCGGACAGGAATGTGGCAAGCAAATGGTTGACATAAAAAACTTATGTAAATCACTCGAAAATATTTGTATTGATGATAAGGAACAGCTATGGGAACATGGAAAACCAGGGGCCTTCGTGGTTCCACGTTGGAAGATCTGATCAACCGGACCAATGACAGCTACCGGGAAAAGAAGCTGGCACTGATCCAGAAGATCCCGACCCCGATCACGCCCATCGAGATCGACAAAAAGAGCCGCCATATCACGCTGGCGTACTTCGATATGAAAAGTACGGTCGACTATATCGGCGCGGTTCAGGGGATTCCGGTCTGCTTTGACGCGAAGGAATGCGCGGTGCGGACGTTCCCACTTCAGAACATCCACCCGCACCAGATCGCGTTCATGAAGGAATTTGAAGCCCAGGGCGGAGTTGCCTTCATTATCCTCTCCTTTACAGCGGAGAACGAGATCTATTATGTTCCGTTTGATGTGGTGAACCGTTTCTGGGAACGGATGGAAGAGGGCGGAAGAAAAAGCTTTACCTATGATGAGGTGGTGCCGGAGGCGTACAGGATCCGGAGCCACCGGGACATGTATGTCCATTACCTGGAAGGGATCCAGCAGGATCTTGACCGGAAGGAAGAAAAAGGAGGATACGGCGAATGATTGAAATGGTCATATGGCTCGTTGTGATCGCAGCGTTCGTGTTCCGGGCGTTAAAACAGAACGGGACACTGGACGAACTCTTTGCGGGGGCAAAGAAGCGGAAAGAAAATCAGGAAGAGCGCGTGGTGTATGAACAGCCGGAGGAAGGTTCCGGGAAGAAGGAGAAGAAGAAGGGACCGGGGATCCGGGTTCCGAAGCACACAGGTTTTGCGGTGACTATGGCTGTGATCGTCCTTGTGGCGGCAGTGCTTTCCTTTGACAGCTTCTATACACTTTCCGAGGAGGAGATGGCGGTGGTTACAACGTTCGGAAAACCGGCAGTGGAAGAGGCATCGGGTCTTCACTTTAAAATTCCCGTGATCCAGCGCGTGACCAAGGTTTCGAAGGCCATTACAGGCATGCAGATCGGCTACACGACAGACCCGGCCCGGGCGGACGGCGCGTCCATAGACAATCCGGTATCCATCGAGAACGAGAGTTTGATGATCACAAAGGATTTTAATCTGACAAACGTGGATTTCTATGTGGAATACATGGTCACGGATCCGGTTCAGGCGGTGCGCCACAGAAGTGTGTACGAGTCTATCATCAAGAACCTGGCTCAGAGCTACATCCGCGATACCGTCGGAGTTTATAATGTTGATGATGTGATCACTACCGGAAAGACTCAGATTCAGGAGCGGATCAAAGAGCAGCTCACAAACCGTCTTGTCGAGGAAAATATCGGATATGGAATCTACAACGTGTCGATTCAGGATACGGAAATGCCGAGAGATGATGTGGCGAATGCGTTCAAGGCGGTTGAGGATGCGAAACAGGGCATGGAGACGGCGATCAACTCCGCAAAGAAATATCAGTCTGAGAACATTCCGGAGGCGAAGGCAAAGGCCGATAAGCTTTTGCAGGATGCTGAGGCATACAAGGAACAGCGGATCAACGAGGCAAACGGTCAGGTGGCGCGTTTCGAGGACACATACGCGGAGTATGTGAAGTACCCGCTGATCACAAAAAAGCGTATGTTCTATGAGACGATGGAGGAAGTTCTTCCGGATCTCAAGGTCATCATCACCGGTGGAAACGGCACACAGACGCTGCTGCCGTTAGAACCATTTTCAGAGACAGCTTCCGGCAGCGCAGCACAGACGGGGGGAGGGAACTAAATGAAAAAGACAGGAAAAAGAATCATAGGGATCGTTGTTCTCCTTCTGATCGTTGTTCTGCTTCAGGGCAGTATGGTGAGCACATACAATGATGAGTATAAGCTCATTCTCCAGTTTGGGAAAGTGGTCCGGGTGGTGGAGACACCGGGTCTCAGCTTTAAGATCCCGTTTCTTCAGACAACACAGTCGATTCCTAATTATGAGATGATCTATGACCTTATTCCGAGTGAGGTTAATACGAGGGATAAAAAGGTGATGGTAACGGATTCCTTCGCATTGTGGAGTGTCACAGATCCGCTGGCATACCTTTCCAGACTCGGGGCAAACAAAGCAAATGCGGAAAGCCGAATTTCTGTTGTCGTATACAATGCTGTGAAAAATGTCATTTCCTCCACGGATCAGGCAGATGTGATCTCCGGCCGTGACGGAAAGCTGGCAGAGATGATCACGGAAAAGATCGGTTCTTCTCTGGACAGCTACGGAATCAAGGTAAAAAAGGTGGAGACGAAGCTCTTAGACCTTCCGGATTCCAACAAGGAGGCTGTTTACCAGCGTATGATCTCTGAACGGCAGAATATCGCTGCCGGATATATCGCAGACGGTGAGTACCAGTCCAATGTCATCAAGAACAGCACAGATAAGGAAGTCTCCATCATCATTTCCGAGGCGCAGGCCCAGGCGGAGAAGATCCGGGCGGAAGGCGAGGCAGAGTATATGAGGATCCTTTCCGGCGCGTACAATGACGAGGGAAAGGCCGATTACTATAATTATATCCGCAGTCTGGACGCGTTAAAGGCGAGTCTCAAGGGAGATAATAAGACGATCATTCTGGATGAAAATTCAGAGCTTGCGAAGATCCTCAGGGGAAACTATTAAGGAACGGCCAGGATAAAACCGCAACAGCGGAAAATTCCTGTGAAGCAGTGATGCTGTGGACACGGAACGATCCGGACGAAGCAGGCTGCTGCGGGACATAACCGCGGTCAGTAAAAAAGATCGTGGATGTCTGATAAATAATGATACGGTAAAGGAGAAGGGTTATGTCAAAAGTAGTTGATTATTTCCTCAAGTATGTAGCATTCGATACGCAGTCCGCAGAGGATGCGGGAACAGTTCCGAGTACGGAAAAACAGTTCGCTCTGGCGAAGCTTCTGTCCGAACAGTTAAAGAATATCGGGGTGAAGGACGTCTCCATGAGTGAGCACGGTTACGTGTACGGAACGATTCCGGCAAACGGGGATTATAACTGCCAGACCGTCGGCTTCCTCGCGCATATGGACACTTCACCGGATTGTCCGGATGAGAATGTCCGTCCGCAGCTCGTCAAACACTACGACGGAAAGGATATCACTTTAAATAAGGCGCTCGGAGTGAAGATGACAACAAAGATGTTCCCATTCTTAAAAAACTATGTGGGGCAGGATCTGATCACTACCGATGGAACTACACTGTTAGGTGCAGATGATAAGGCGGGAATTGCCGAGATCATGACCATGGCGGAGACACTTCTGACACACCCGGAGATCCCGCACGGAACCATCAAGATCGCTTTCACACCGGACGAGGAAGTCGGACACGGTGTTGACTTCTTTGATGTTCCCGGCTGGGGCGCAGATGTGGCTTATACCGTTGACGGTGGCGCCTGGGGCGAGATGGAATATGAGACCTTCAACGCGGCATCCATGAAAGTCACGATCCATGGAAGTAACATTCATCCGGGCAGCGCGAAGAACAAGATGAAAAACTCAATCCTGATCGGTCTGGAATTCCAGTCGATGCTGCCGGAGAACGAAAAGCCGCAGTATACTGAGAAGTATGAGGGATTTTTCCACTTAAACCACATCGGCGGAAATGTGGAGAATACGACTCTCTACTATATCGTCCGTGACCATGATATGACGCGGTTTGAGGAGAGAAAAGCACTCGGCAATAAGATCGGCGAGTTCCTGAACGCGAAGTACGGTGAGGGAACAGTCGAGGTGGAGATCGCAGATACCTACTACAATATGGCTGAGAAGATCCGTCCGCATATGTACCTGATGGATGTGGCTGCTGAGGCATTTAAGGAGCTTGGCATCGAGACTCCGGCGATCAATCCGGTCCGCGGAGGCACGGATGGATCGAGACTTTCCTACATGGGACTTCCATGTCCGAACCTCTGTACCGGCGGACATAACTATCATGGAAAGTATGAGTTCATCTGCATTCAGTCCATGGAGAAGACAGTGGAGCTGCTTCTTAAGATCGCAGAAAAGTTTACGAAGGTTGAGAAGCAGGCATAAAATCTGGATCAGGATATGGCTGTTTAGAAAATGCGGGAGGCGCTGGATGTCGCTTCCCGCTTTTCTTTTTGGATGTATGAATGTAATTTAGAACATGTCTTTATATTGAAGGGGCAGAGCATTCATGATATAATCATGCGCAGAAAGGCGGTACAGATTATGATAAAAATGATTCAAAGACGTCTGGACGCGATCCTGCATTGGAATATTTCCTTTGTGGGCGGTTTCCTCGGCGGTTATGCAATCCTTTCCCATGCCGGAGTCTTCGGCTCCGCACAGACGGGAAACCTGATGGAGATGGCTTCGAACGTCCGATTTATGGAATGGGAGGAAGTGGGACTCCGTCTGCTGGCGATGGTGATCTTCGCCTGCGGTGTGATCGCCTCCTATATGCTGACAAACTATACAAACTTACATATGCGGAAGCTGGCGATCTGGGTGGATGCGGCCGGTCTCGGACTTACGGCCCTGCTGCCGGATTGGTTCTCGCCGATTGCGGGTGTTTACCCGATCTTCTTTTGCTCGGCATTCCAGTGGGGTGTATATTCCGGCGCAGATGGTTTCAACAGCGCGACGGTCTTCATCACAAACAACTTCAAACAATCCGTCCTCGGCTGGACGCAGTATGCGTTGACGAAAGATAAAGAATTTAAGAGAAAAGCGGTGCTCTACAGCAACACGGTACTTATGTTCTTCCTCGGCGCTCTCCTCGGTGTCACCGGTGTAGCGGCCTTCGGCAACGCGCTCGGCGCCTGTGTAGGTTTTATTCCCCTTGCTGTCGCGCGGATCTTTATCAGCATCGGTGAACTTCCGGTAGAAGATGAGACTCCGGAGGAGACAGAGGAAGAGGCAGAAGAGATGCTGGAAGAGGCGAAGATTTTGGAGAAGGAAGAGAAGAAGAAAATTTAAAAATTGGATATTTGATGAATGGGAATGGGCAGTTGATTCAGGGATGGGTCGGCTGCCTGTTTTGTATATACTTAGAATATGAGTGGATAGATGCAGCCGCTATGTGTTGGACATTTTACCTGCCGTAGTTGAACGGGGCACTATCCACTCTTTATGCTTATGAACAATCAGTAGCCCTCACGCGGACTCCCGCAGCAGCCGGATCAGCTCCTCCATCGCTGGAAGTGTCTGTTTTCCTTTCAGCGTAACGATGGAGTAGCTGGTAGTATCAGCCGGATTTCCGATCCGGAAGCAGCGGACCGGCTTGGGATAGTGGAAATTTTTCATGTACTGGTAGAAGTTGAATGCGATCCCATAGCCCTCCGCGGCGAGCTGACAGGCAGATTCAAGATTTTCGAGGAGAAAGACCTGTCCCGGTTCGGCGTGATCATAAGCGATGGCAAGGTCTGTGTAGTGCCTGGAGGACTGATCCGGCTTTTGCAGGATAAAACGTTCCCCGTTAAATTGTTTGAGATCGATCCTCGGACATGGATCTTTCCGGCTTTTCTTTGTTGTGCCAACGCATAACGGGTGGTCGGCGGAGACAACAGCGACCATATAGTCCTCATAGAGAGGACGGTATTCCAGCAGCGGATGGCTGGAGGATTCGTTTACGATGGCAAAATCAAGCTCTCCGGCAAGTAGATGCCGGATCATCTGCTCAGTAGATTCCTCGTATGGGACCAGCTTCACGTCCGGATAGCGGGCGGAAAAAACAGGCAGTGCCTTCGCAAGAAGATAAAGTGTTCTTCTGGGATGGATTCCGAAACGGATCGTTCCCGAAGAGCCACCCATGTATTTTTGAAGCTCATTTTCATAATGGGCTTCTATTTTTATCATTTCTTTTGCATGTTCCAAATAGATCTTTCCAGCCTCGGTTGGGATAAACTGTTTCCCGATCCGGTCGAAAAATCTTGTCCCGGTGCGTTCTTCAAGATTTCCTAAAAATATGCTGAGGGCAGGCGGAGAGATATGCAGGGCTTGCGCCGCATCCTTAATTCCCCTGTGTTTTTCAATTTCAAGCATATAGAGCTGTTCCCGCATATCCATGGCGTTTCGCTGGTCCTTTCACTGAATAAATATTTGCAATTTCGCATAAAAATAAACAATATTAAATAAAACAATAAAAATATTAAACTTGCTTTAATTTTATATCTTGATTATAGTCTAAGAAAGAAAACAAATCAAGGAAGGATTGGAAGTATGAAACCATTAAAAGAAAAAAAGCCTTTTCAGGCGCCGCACACATTTGTGATCCTTGTAGTGCTGATCCTTCTGGCAGTCGCAGCCACTTATGTTGTGCCTGCCGGAGAGTATACCCGGTATACGGATGAGGCGACAAACAGAACCCTCGTGGAAGCGGGGAGCTTCCATTATGTCGAATCTCACCCGGTAAGCTTTTTAACCGTTCCGGCACTGATCTACAGGGCGATCGTAAAGGCGGCAAGCACAGTTACGTTTATCCTTATCATCGGCGGCTCCTTTGAGATCATCACATCCACAGGGATCCTCACAGTTCTCTGCAAGAAGATGGCGAAAGCCTTCCGCGGCCGCGAGTATTTTGTGATCCCTGCATTTCTGCTGTTATTTTCTGTTTTTGGAACAACGATGGGAATGTCTGCGGAGGTCATGATCTTTGTGCCGATCGGAATTGCCCTTGCGGCATCTCTGGGACTTGACAAAGTGACAGGTACCGCAATGATTGCTATGGGCGCCGCATCCGGATTTACAGCCGGAATCCTGAATCCCTTCAATGTCGGTGTTGCTCAGGATATTGCGGAGATCCCGATGTTTTCCGGTATGGGATACCGCATTTTTATTCTCGGAGTTCTTCTGGTGATCGATACGGTCTACATTACCTGGTACGCAAAGCGCGTGAAAGCGGACCCGACAAAGAGTATCATTTACGGAGAGCCTGAGGATCAGGAATTTACTTTCGATGATACAGAAGAAGCGCTGAACCTGACCCATGGTCTGACTCTGGCAGTGATCGTAGCCGGCTTTGCGGTCCTGATCTATGGACTCAGTAAGCTCGGATGGTATTTTGAGGAGATGTCTGCGATCTTTATCGCGATGGGTGTGCTCTGCGGTATCGTGAACCGCTATAGCCCAAACAAGATCGCCGCTACGTTCGGAAACGGAGCGAAGGGAATCGTTGTGGGAGCTCTGATCGTCGGAATTGCCCGCGGTGTTGAGCTTGCATTATCTGACGCGATGATCCTTGACACCATCGTCCATGCGATCGCAAGTATCGTAAACATTCTTCCGCAGTCCTTAAAAGCCGTCGGAATGTTCCTTGCACAGTCACTTGTCAACTGTGTGATCACCTCCGGTACCGGACAGGCCGCGGTTACCATGCCGCTTATGGTACCGGTTGCGGATCTGATCGGTATCACGAGACAGACAGCCGTCCTTGCGTTCCAGCTCGGAGACGGATTTTCAAACTCTGTTCTTCCGACATCCTCTGCGCTGATGGGTTATCTCGTCGTTTCGAAGATCCCGTATGTAAAATGGTTAAAATTCATGATGCCGTTATTCCTGATCTGGACATTCTTCGGATGTCTGTTCATGCTTGGGGCACTCATGATCGGCTATTAAGACGGAGGAAAAGAGAAGATGCAGGATTTTGAAGTGAAGGAGCGTTTAAGAGAACATCTGGAGTACCTTTGTTCGTTCGACAAGCTTTCCGGTGAACCCGAGGCGTATCGCGCGGTCGAGTATATTCTTGAGGTATTGGAGAAATCCGGGATCTCCTGCCATGAGGAGGATTTTCCGGCTTATCTGAGCAATCCGGTGAGCAGTGTCCTTATCGCAGATGGTGAGGAGTTCCCATGCCGTCCAAGGTCTTTCTCGGAGAGCACAAAAGGGAGGATCGAGATCCCACTGATTTACGATCCCGGAACAAAAACGGAAGTCTCCCTTTCAGAACAGAAACAGTTTATGGAAACGGTTGCCGGAAAGCTTGTCCTCGGGTACGGATTTGATGAGCGTTACGCAAAATTGCTGGAGCAGCATGGAGCGGCCGGGTGGATCCAGATCTGGACCTCCGACGAGGACGCGGTCCATGAGGACACGGTAAGTCCTGTCTGGGGAACTCCGGATATGGACTCATCTCTGTTCCAGTTACGGATGCCGGTGGTCGCCGTCTCAAAGCCCTGCGGGGAGAAATTGATCCGGAAGCTGAAAACATATGAGGCAGAAGGAAAACAGCTTTTTGCGCAGCTTTCCAGCGAGGTGGACACATGCGTAAAAAACGTCGCGCTGCCGATCGCCGAGATCCCGGGAAAGAGCAGGGATTTTGTCCTGCTCTCCGGTCACTATGATACCTGGTATCGTGGCGCTTTTGACAACTGTACGGCAAATGCGCTGGCTCTGGAGCTTGCTCGTTATATGAAAGAACATCAGGATGAGATGTTCTATTCCCTGCGGATCGCCTGGTGGCCGGGACATTCCAATGGGCGCTATATGGGGTCCACCTGGTATTGTGATCACCACTGGGATGAGCTTGAGGAGCACTGCATCGCTCACCTGAACCTTGATCTCCTGGGATCAAAAGGAGCAGACCACACGCTTGCGATCCGGACAGCGGGGCTTGAGGGCGAGGAATGGCTGAAAGAGCAGGTGCGGAAGGTAGATCCGGCGGCGGAAATGATGTTTGGGCGTATCGGGCGGGGAGCGGACCAGTCGCTCTGGGGCGCAGAGATCCCCTATCACATCAATCCCCGTTATGAGGCGAAAAAAGAACGAAAGCAATCGGATGCTCCGGGTCCCGGCGTGTACTGGTGGCATACGATCGACGATACCTTTGATAAGATCGATCTTGACGGGCTTTTGCGGGATGGGAGAGTCGTGGGCGTTCTGCTGTATGAACTCCTCTCGAAGGAGAAGCTTCCTGCCGATTATCGCGGCTATGCAAAAATCTGGCTCCCATACTTTGAGACGTTAAAAAATTCAGAGGAGCATGAACAGGCGGCGGATGAGATCGAAACACTTCTAAAAGAGGTTCTGGATCGTTGTGAAACGCTTGAACATATATGGGGAACGGAGAAGATCGAAGAACATAATCGCCTTTGCCGTCTCGTCGGAGGAGTTTTCAGCCGTCTTATGCACTCCACAGGCTCCGCGTATGAACAGGATACTTCTTTTGCATATGGTCCGCTACAGCTTCTTAAAGCTTCCGCGAAGGCGCTCCCTGAAAACAGTCCCGCGGATTGGAGCCTGTTCTATCAGACAACATTCGTGAGACAGAGAAACCGGATGGTGACGGAGCTTAGAAAACTGCTGAAAGAGATCGATCTGGAATTCAGGAATGGATCGGATCGCTTTGGATCTTCACGAAATTGTGACAGGAGAATGGAGATATGAAGAAAGAAACAATAAAGCAGGCCGTTGCGCCTTACATGGCAGAGCTTACCAAAATGGCAGACAGGATTTATGATCTGGCTGAGCCGGGGCTTGAGGAAGTCCGCTCCAGTACGATCCTTACAGATTATCTGGAGAAAAAGGAATTTCAGATCGAGCGTGGGATCGCAGGTCTTCCGACCGCCTTCCGTGCTGTCTATGAACAGGGAAACGGAGGACCTTCCTTTGGATTCCTGGCAGAGTACGACGCACTGAAAGGGATCGGTCATGCCTGCGGTCATCACATGCAGGGACCGTCTGTGATCGGAGCTGCTCTGGCACTTCGGGATCTCTGTAAGGATCAGCCCTATAAGATCGTGATCTACGGGACACCGGCGGAGGAGACGGTCGGCGGAAAGATCATTATGAAGGAGAAAGGGTGCTTTCAGGATATCGATCTTGCACTCATGATGCATGCAGCTCCCAATACCTGCGTCGATGTCCGCTGTATGGCACTTGAGTGCTTTTATGTTACCTTCCATGGGGTAGAGGCCCATGCCGCCATGAGCCCGCACAAAGGGAAGAGCGCCTTTGATGCCGCGCTTCTTTCCTTTCAGGGGATTGAGTTTATGAGGGAACATGTCCTTGAGGATTCCAGAATGCATTACACGATCCTTGACGCCGGCGGTCCATCGAACATCGTTCCCGGGACGGCAAAGGCAGAGTATACACTTCGCTCTTATAGTACGGATTACTTGGAGAAGGTCATCGTTCCGAGATTTCAGGACATTATAAAGGGGGCATGCCTGATGACGGGAACGACCTGTGAAATAGAGAGAAGCTACCCGTTTCAGGCAAAGATCCCGTGCCTGACCCTGAATGACCTGATCATGGAAAATGCAAGAAAATTTGAGGCACCACAGCTCGCCGGACCGCGTGAAAAGACGGGATCCACGGACTTTGGAAATGTTATGTATGATGTGCCCGGATGCTGCATCCGCACAGCGTTTGTGCCAGAGGGTACCGCGGCGCATTCGCAGGAATATCTCGATGCGGGAAAGACGGAGCGGGCCCATGAAGCGATCCGGTCCGGTTCGGAGATCCTTGCGGGAACATGCATCGACATGATTGAAAGACCAGAGCTTTTGGAACAGATCAAAGAGGAGTTTCGGAAGCGGAAACAGGAAGAAACCGCAAAAATATGACAAAATTGTCATTTTCCAGTCATGAACAATTAAACTGCTGTCTGTAAAATATGAATCTGTAAGGAATTTAACAAATATCCAGAAAGGAAGATGATTATGACAGCAGCTATTGGTTTTCTGATGATCATCGCGATCGTAGCACTGCTCTTAAAGGGCAAAATGTCTCCGATCGTGGTACTTGCGGTGATTCCGGTCATTGCAGCCCTGATCCTTGGCTTCTCCCCGGTAGAGGTCATGGACTTCATTGCGGATGGAATCAAAACCACCACAAGCAATGGTATCTTATTTATCTTTTCAGTAATTTATTTTGGTGTTCTGGCAGACACCGGACTCTTTGATGTTATCGTAGGATGGCTGGTAAAAAAAGCCGGAAACAATGTGATCGCGGTCACTGTAGTTACAGCGCTGATCGCAACGATCGCTCATCTGGACGGTACTACGGCTGTCACCGTTCTCATTACGATCCCGGCGATGTACCCGGTATATAAGAAGATGAACATTGACTCCCGTATCCTTCTCTGCCTGACAGGTGCCTGCATGGGTGTTATGAACCTGCTTCCGTGGGGCGGTCCGACAGCGAGAGCGGCTACGGTACTCGCTATGGATGCCACCGAGTTATGGCACATGCTGATCCCGCTTCAGGTTGTCGGCCTGATGATGAACATCGTTCTTGCTGTACTTCTCGGCATGTTTGCGATCAAGCATGGTGCCGGCGCTGGAAAGGGCGTAGAGGTGGAGTCTGATGAGAAAGAGAAGAAAGAGGCGGCTGATTTAAGAAAATCCAACGCTTACCTGATCTTCAACTTCTTACTTACAGTAGGTGTGATTGCCCTGTTATCCACAGGTATCGGTAAATCCTATGTAATCTTCATGCTTGGTCTCTGCATCCTTCTGGCTGTCAACTACCCGAACCAGAAGACTCAGGACAAGCTGATCAAGAAGCACGCTCCGGCGGCCCTGATCATTTCCGCAACACTGTTTGCCGCAGGTGCTATGGTAGGTGTCTTCGACGGAACCGGTATGCTGGAAGCAATGGCAAATGCGATCATGGCGATCATTCCGGCAGCTCTCGGAAAGTACGTTCACATCATCTTTGGTATTCTTGCGCTTCCGCTTGGTCTCTGCGTTGGAACAGACGCATACTTCTATGGCATCATGCCGTTAGTTATGCAGGTAGGCGAGACCTATGGCGTGGCTTCCCTGAATACTGCTCTGACCATGCTGATCGGTAAGAACCTCGCGTTAATGGTAAGCCCGTTAGTACCGGCAACTTACCTTGCGATCGGTCTGACCGGAACAGAGCTGAAAGATCATATGAAATTCAGCATTCCGCCGTACTACATTATCAGCCTTATAATGCTGGTATTCGGTGTGATTCTTGGCATTGTTGCCATCTAAATGATACATAACGAATGAAAACCCTGTTCTGCAGTACGGATCTTGTACCGCAGAACAGGATTTTTTGCTATAATGAAAGAAAAATGATGCAGGAGAAAGTTTATGAATACAGAAAAAATCCTACTGGTGGACGATGAGCGGGCGATCCGGCTGGCTGTGCGGACCGCCCTGACCCGTGAAGGAATGCAGGTGACGGAGGCAGCCGATGGAAGCGAGGCTCTGGAACTTTTAAAGAAACAACAGTTCCATCTGGTGATCCTGGACGTAATGATGGAACATGTGGGTGGTTATGATGTGCTGCAGGCAATGCGCGCCGCGGGAGACCACACGCCGGTCATGATGCTGTCGGGAAAATCCGATGAGATGGATCAGGTGCTGGGGCTGGGCTTTGGCGCGGACAGTTATCTGACAAAGCCGTTTCATACTGCGATCCTGATCCAGACAGCAAAGGCACTGATCCGCAGAAGTCAGATCTATAGTCAGGGAGCATCCGGAGACGCCGGGATCCGCAAGGGCCCGTTTACGGTAGATACCTTAAAGATGGAGTGCCTGAAAAACGGTGAGCCGTTAAATTTTACTGCCAGAGAGATGACCTTGTTCCGGTTCCTGATGGAGCATCCGGGACAGGTGTTTACGAAGGAACAGCTTTATACTCAGGTGTGGAATGAGGCAGTGGTGGATGACAATACCATCACCGTCTATGTGAAACGAATCCGGAACAAGATCGAGGATGACCCGAAGCAGCCCCGGTATCTGAAGACGGTGCGTGGAATCGGATATATGCTGAATGTGTAGGGATAAAAAATGAAGAAGACAGAAGAATTCTTAAATCGATGGAAACTGAAGCTGATGGCAGTTGGGGTGTTGATCGCTTTATCCCTTGTGGTGGTGCTTGCAGGCTTCAGATTTTACAGCCGGTACCGGGAGCAGGTGATCCGGACAGAGGAGAGCCAGCTTTTGACTATGGCCGGGATCGTAGGAAACAATCTCGATTCCTATCTGGAACAGCAGCTGGATGAGATCGATCTGTTTTATTCACAGCGCGGGATCCCGGAAGAATGGGCAGAGTCCAATGGGATCAAGCTGTGGACATCATATTTTTTAAAGAAGAATGCAGATGTCTATAACTGGATCACAGTGACGGAGCCAGACGGGACAAGGTTTAAGTATGAATCGGGAAAGGAAGCAGTTCAGGAATCTTCAGCTGAGAAGACGATGAGCGTGGCGCCCGGGAACAAAGATCAGAAGGCCAGGATCACCGGAAAGGAAATTTCGGACCGGACGGGCTGGTATGAGCTTTATATTGAGAAGAAAGTTTCTTCCATGTCCGGAATCTGTACCCTTACATTTGCCATGGATCTGAAAGCACTGTACGAGAAGATCGTCGCGCCGGTAAAGATCGGTGAGGCCGGATATTCCACGGTAAAGGATCAGAACATGAATATCATCATGCACCATGCGAAGAATCAGATCGGTCTGGAGGCAGTTGAGGGGCGCATCCAGAAATATCCGGATTTGGATCTGAGCAGTCTGGAAACCTGGATCTCCAGACAGGAAAAAGAAGATTCCGGAACCGGTGTGATCGATACATATGTCTGGGATGATCCTGGATTAAAAAGAGTCCGCCGCGTCGTTGCATTTCAGGCGATCTCGATCCAGGGAGAACGATGGATCATTAATTCCACACTTCCGCTCCAGGAACTTTCGGGGCCACTGGAAAGCATGATGACGATGATGATCGGGGTTATGATACCTTATGTCCTGATTCTTGTGGTGGTCACAGTGTTCTTTCTGAGAAACCGTTTTCTGGCGGAATCCCAGCAAAAGGAGATCACGTACTTAAAAGAGATCAATCACGGAATGGAGATGCTGGTCCAGAAAAACAACGAGATCCGGCATTACCAGCGGATCCAGTCTCTGGGAATGATGGCGAGCCACATTGCGCATGAATTCAACAATTATCTGACACCGGTGCTGATCTATGCGGAGCTTCTTGAGAATGATGAGTCCATTTCTTCCGAGAATCAGGAGATGATCCATGAGATCACGAAGTCGGTGGATCAGGCATCGAATCTGTCGAAAGAACTGCTCGCCTTTTCCAGACAGGATACCGGTGTGCGGCTGGAACTGCTGAACTTTACGGAAGAAGTCGGGAATGCGGTGTCCATCGTGCGGCAGCTTGCTCCGGCGGCGCTCACGTTGAAAACAGAGATCACGGAGGAGCCACTGTATGTTTTAGGACGCAGACGGATGGCAGAACATATCCTGCTGAATCTGAGTAAAAATGCCTTTCAGGCCATGGAAAAGACGGAGAGAAAGGAACTGCTGATACGGCTGGAGGCAAAAGGGAACGATATGATCTGTCTGCAGGTGTCCGATACCGGCTGCGGAATCGGGGACGATGCCATGCAGAAGATTTTTGAACCGTTTTACACGACAAAAGGATCCAGACAGGGTACCGGACTTGGTCTTTCGGTGGTTCAAAATATGGTAACATCCGTGGGTGGAACGATCCGTGTGGAGAGTAAGTCGGGAGAGGGAACCACATTTATCCTGGAGATCCCGCAGAACAGCACTGAGGTAGAAGATGATGGCCGGAAACGGTTGAAGCATGTCCAAAAGATCGCGATTGTCTCCAGCGAAGAGTCAGCAAAGACCTGGAAAGCGGCCGCATCTCACAGCCGGAAGACGGTAGATCTGTACGCACACCCGGCGGCCCTTATCGACCGGGTCCAGAAAGATCCGTCAGCCTATGATCTTCTGATCGCGGAGTACACATTACCGACCATGAACGGAATCGAACTGTGTGAGGTGGTTCGCCGCATCAATCCGGAAATTCGCCTGATCCTGATCGCGGAACAGGGAGGAGCCGATTTCGAATGGTACCTGAACAACGGCATGATCGACCGGTTTATGCTGAAAGATGAGTTCGCGGAGGAATTTGCGGAGATGTTTGAAGGGTGAACCGAGAATAATCCCTTGCGGAAAACAGGAAAATAACGTATAATGATGCGGATTGACTACGTTTCTGCGGGTTCGTGTGTCCGCAGCAGGATAGATAGAAACAGCAAACTTTAAATAAGACAGGAAAAACAGGTAATTATGAGAAAATTAGCATTGCCAGAAGAGATACTCTTGAGTATCCAGCAGCCCGCCCGCTACATCGGCGGTGAGGTGAATATGGTGAAGAAGGATCCGTCCGCTGTGGACGTCCGGTTCGCCATGTGTTTCCCGGATGTTTTCGCGAAATAAGGGGATATATTGTGATATATGCACAAAATAGTGCGCATGATATACTGATAAAATTGTGCATAGTGAAAAAGAAAACGGACAATCCAACACAAATCAACGCTGTCGTAATGCCTGCAAAAAACTGTTTTGTCGTAATGAAAGAAAGGAAAAAGCGCAGAAATCGCTTCGTAGCCACTGGCCGTCAGAATATTATTCTGGCGGTCTTTTTATATTTGGAATTGTGAGACGGGCAGGATTGAGCTTTTCTCATGTATTCCGGAGATAATGCAGCAAACATATGATTGTCTTGAATGGAATGCAGCAGTATAATGGTATCATATAAAAAACTGAAAAAAACAAGAGAAAGAGAAAAAAGAAAAAGAAAAAACGGATGCGTATGTACGCCTAGTACGGACGGTGAAAGAAAATACAGAACAGGAAAATGCTTACCGGAAAAGCAGAGTGGGATAACAGGCGGTAAGTTGCAGCTGTTTTTGCGGTCAACAAAAAGTGGTATGGCATTCACAATTTGGAGGCGATTCTATGAGAAAACTATTGAAAAGAATATATCTGTATTTTAAAGGAAAAGAAATCTGGGACGCAAAAATGTCAGAGCACCTTGAAATAACGATTGTATCTACACCGAAAGATAAGGGAAAAAGTTCGGGAGGAAATGTATGATTATTACGGAAGAAGATATGAAAGTTGCAGAGCAGAGCATTTCCGCTTTACGCATCATTTGCCGAGCGGTATAATGGAGACGTAAGATTGATTCGCGTGGAAAGAGTCAACTCATGGTTGGATATGATGATACCTACTTAGAATTTGCAGAAAATGATGATCGATTGAGCTCTGTGGGGCGAAATATTTGCGAAGATATCTGGAATATATTATTCCGGAGTGCGCAGAAACAAAAACAAAAAGGAATGTGAACGAATATTTGTGGCTTCACATGTGATACCGAAATCGCATACGGATCATGTAATTAGACATGAGGAATTGAGAAAGGGAAGCAACTATGAAAAATCAATAAATTAGCCAGAAATTCAGTTTTTCTGTTTCTGGTGAAAAGGCGTCAATGCGTTTGGGGCATGACATCCAAACCGCCCGCTCCATTTCGTCATGGAGGAAATCGTAGCGCATAAAATCATGGAGGTGTATATTTATGAGTGGACTGACGATAAAGTGTAACACTGCAAAAAATCGTACAACCGTAGATCAGTGTCTCTCGATGTTCAATCCGTACGAAAGTAGACCATCAATCGCGATTGATTTGGTAGCGCTTACCAGATACGCAAAAAAGCACGGTAAAGCCGTAAAAGATCTGAGTGATGACGAAATTGCGGCGTTTCGCACGCAAAGATAACGAGCTCTAAGTTTTTCTCAACAGGCGGCGGAGTGATTCTGCTGCCTGTTTTTCTTAGAGATATGCGTGTGTTGGTCATGCTTTGTTAGTTCCAAATAATTTTCCAGCTTTCTTACAAGTTTCCAAAAATTCGGTTGATACTTTGCTCTCATTAAAATGCTTAATGAAAGCTTTTGTATCTTTTTCCTTAATTACTGGCATTGTGCGAACCGGTTTTGCCAATATAGTCATATGCTCAACCTCCTTTTTATTGTCATTCGCGTCTCTTTGCTGTTTACACATATTTTACCATCCCAGGGAAAGTATATGCAACTTCTTCTTTTCTATTCCTTTCGATTTTTGTGGGTTCCCGTGTTTTTCTCTGCGCTACTTCCATGATTTAATGCCTCCCTTCCTTTTTTTGTATTCGCTCAATACCGGATGTGCAATGTCATAATCAGTATGTAGTTCCAGACGCGACAAGGAAGGCACAAATCGTAAGGCTCAGCAATGAGGGCCTTCCTGACAGCCTCTTTCAGGACAAGAGGGGGCGTTCCCGGGGCCCCCCAAGAAAAGAACACTCCAGACGTCCAACAGCGTCCGATCCATAAAAACTAGCCCAGAAATCTGACGGAAAATAACCAAAAAGTGTTATCCGCAATTTTTATCCCTCGCGATTTTTACGCCTAAAAAATAGCAAGCTGTCGACATACTGATAGTATCCCCCGATCGCTTTGATTGCAGGAAAACATCATTATTATTAAAGGAGGCTACTTATGGTAAGCAAAAAAAACAATGGCAGTATGCGGTGCCGTTATGGTCGCTGCAAGTATCTTGGCATCTGTCCCGGCTTATGCCGAAACCAGACAGGATGTGATCGCAGTTACCCCAGGAGATGAGAAACTGGCCGTTTTATTCGAATTTCCAACGGAAGTGGGTGGACTTCACGTTGATTTCCCCATCCGGCAAACGGTATGATTTGGACAGCCTGGATGTTATAGGCCACATGGACGAAGAACAAAGATGGAGAAACTATTGCGTAGAGAATGCGGAAGCCGGGCCGTGGTCCGTAGAATATGACCTGAAGAGTAATGATTATATTTCTTATGAGATTTTCAATCCGGATTATATCTATACATATGACTTTGCGTTGAGTGCTTTCAGGCTGCTGTCTAAAGATAACGCTCATGCGGATCTTGTATTTGCCGCCAAAAGCGATGAACTGGTAAAAGACGAATACAACTATCAGATCAGTGCTTATAACATGGATACGCATGATTATCTGGAACTATCCAGAGGTACTAAATTAACGAAGAAACGATCGTAACTTTGGATTACACGGCTGTACCGGAAGGAAAAAGGATCGCGATTCTGCGTGTGACCTGTCAGGATGGAGAGGAGATCCTGTACGACGAATATTATTCTAAAACATATACGTACAGCAAAAATGGTGGCGTTGATGTATCTGATGTGTATGTGATCAGTACAGGAACCTTGACGCCGAACGGCGTTGTTCGTGATCCTGATGTTCCGGGAGAAACCCCTGAAACGGAAGCCTCTCAAGAGAGCACTGCCGCTACGGTAACAAGCACTGCAGAATATCAAGAGGAAAACGAGACGGTCTATGCGAAAGAGAATAACGAGACCGTTCAGCTGGATGATGTGGATGAAGCAGTGGACATTTCAATTCAGGAAAAAGAATTAGAACAAATGGATGTGATTTTAAAAATTATAGCAGTAATGATTGTTGTTATTGGAGCGATAAGCGGTGCGGGAATCTGCCTGCTGTGGCAGAAAAGGAAAAAGAAGTAGAAAGTAGAAAGGAGCCTGGAGCATTTTGCCCTGGCTCGCGTTTTAAATACCAAAATTTAATCCATTCCTTCTTTCTGGTATTGTGCAATAGACGCATCCAGAAAATTCGCCAACTCCTGATCATCCTGAAAATCAAACGCTTCTCCGTCATTTAAGAGGGTGAGTCGGATCACATAAAATGGGATTCTGGCTTCCCGCATCACGCATTTCATATATTCATAATGCTGTTCCTGATTCATACTGGTTGCACCGTAAATGTCATGCCGGTAAACGTCGATGCAGCAGATGATATCGTTATTTTCACTGTTTAAAACAACCAGGTCCACATGCTCATTTCCTAAATCATCCGCAAACGCATGATGACCGGATGCCGGGTCCAGAAAGCGTTGGTCCATAAGAAAAGCAGTCTTTAAGCGGTATTGCGGTTCCACCTTTAAAGGGACGTCCGGCCAGAGCCTTTTTAAGTATCCGGAGATGTGGTCACACAAAGATTTTCCATGTGGGGGCTGTTTGGCGTTTCTTGCCCGCCGTGGTTTATAAAACGGCGCAACATCCGGTACCTGGTTTGCAATCTTATCGTCAATGGCAGAAAGGATAAATGCCTGCAGGGACATATGAAAATTATCTTTAACGATCCTGTTTAGTTCATCCAGACGTTCTTTTGGGATCCGGATCCTGAGAGAGTGCATCTTTGCTTGGTAACGGTCGTAGGCGGTTTCTTTCTTTTCCGGCTTTTCTTCTATATCCTGAAAATTCGTTGTTTCCTTCCAATCATTCATTTTGTCGGCCTATTCCTTTCACGTTCTGGCACCATTTTAAACGATAAAATGGGTTCCCGCAAGGATTTTAAAATATTCTTCAAAATATCTTGACATATAGGTGTACATATATTAAGATTGCGACATGAATATATAGGGGTACATATAATTCAAGACACATTACAAAAGATAACCGCCGCTTACTGGTGTACGGGATTTTTTCATTTCATCCTATGCCGGTTCGATTCCGGCAGGCGGCAATACAAAAGAAAAAACGAAACTTATCCATTCATTTTTAATACAGGAGGACAACTATGTCAAAGGTCATTGCAATCGCAAATCAGAAAGGCGGAGTCGGAAAGACCACATCTGCCGCAAATATTGGTTTTGGTTTTGCCCGTGAGGGGAAACGCGTTCTGTTAATTGACGCAGACCCGCAGGGAGACTTAACAAAGTCTCTGGGGTTTGATGATCCGGACAAATTATCGGATTCCTTGACAACCGTGATGACAAAGGTGGTAAACGGGGATGATATTGCTCCAGACTACGCAATCTTAAAGCACACAGAGGGCGTTGACCTTCTGCCGAGCAACATCGAGCTTTCCGGTATGGATATGACGCTTGTAAACGTCATGAACCGGGAACACGTCCTGGAGGCTTACGTGGAACAGCAGAGAGAGCATTATGACTACATCATCATTGACTGTATGCCGTCCATAGGAATCATTACGATCAATGTCTTAACCGCTGCGGATTCCGTCATCATTCCGGTAGAAGCGGCATTCCTTCCGGAAAAAGGTCTGGAACAGTTAATGAGGACCATCAGCAAGGTCAAAAAGATGTTAAACCGTGACCTTACCATCGAGGGCATCTTAATCACCAAGGTGGATAAGCGTACCAAATTCGCGAAGTTGATCTGTGAAGAGATTCATCGTGCGTACGGGCAGGAGCTTCGCGTATTTAAAAACAATGTCCCGGCATCTGTAAGGGCGGCAGAGACGCCGGCCATCGGTATTAGCATTTATAAGTATGATCCGAACGGCATGGTGGCAAAGGCATACCAGAACGTGGTCGAGGAGGTGTTAAGCGATGAGCAGTAAATTTGATTTCGGAGCCAGAATCAAGGCGACCAGCTATGACGACTTAACCGGAGCTTCCGGCGCTCAGCCGTCAGATGCAGTGAGGACCATTCCGATTGCTAAACTTCACCCGTTTAAGATGCACCCGTTTAAGGTGTTGGATAATGAGGATATGGAAGCACTCACGGAGAGTGTAAAGGAAAACGGGATTCTGACGCCGCTTACGGTTCGGAAAGACTGCGGAAGCGACGGATATGAGATCATTTCCGGGCATCGCAGAAAATATGCGGCAGAACGCGCCGGACTTACGGAAGTACCGGTCTTTATCGTTAACATGGACACGGATTCTGCAGTGATCAACATGGTCGATTCCAATTTACAGCGTACAAAGATCATGCCGTCTGAAAAGGCGTTTTCCTGCATGATGAAATACAATGCTTTAAAACGTCAGGGAAAGAGAACAGATCTTGGAGTGGATGCAGAAACCATGGATGCCGCGGAAAAGGTCGCAAAGGACTACGGGGACAGTAAGATGCAGGTAAGACGCTATATCCGTTTGACGCATCTGATCCAGGAGTTGTTGGACCTGGTGGATGCAGGCACATTAAAGCTGGTTCCGGCAGTGGCGGTATCCTATCTTTCTACCGGAAACCAGCGCGAACTTTATAAATACATGAACGCAAACCATATCAAAAGCATTTCCATGGAACAGGCGGATCGGTTAAAAGAACGTGGGAAACAGGATGATTTAACCGTCACCGTGATCAACCAAATTTTCAATCCGGTATCAAACCGCCCCAGAAAATTTAAGGTTGCCCTGGATGATACCGAGGTAAAGGCTTATTTCAAGCCGGACACATCCGAAAAGGAAATGCACGATACAATTCTGATGGCACTGGATGAATGGCGCCAGACCCATCCGGAATAAGGTGATGCATGGCTGAATAACAAGGGCTTATAGCCCTAGAGCAAATGGAGTGTTTAGAGAGCAGAAATAGGATGGTGGCTAGAGACGCACTTACAATTTTATGGGTATAGGCCACGCAATACTAATTTAAAGGCATATAAGACATCAAGGCAGGGCGAATATAGCCCTGCCTTCGTTTGATTCAAAACAACACACGCTTGTGATTTTTAGTTATGAGCAGGAGTACTCAGGCCCTCAGAATCGAAAATTAAATGCATATTTGTATGTCGCTGTAGAGAATGTTTGTCCTTTGCAATAAACTTCCAAGTCTCCCGGTATGTTCCGGACACTGCGATATCTGGGTCAGAGATAAAGCTTATAAACTCTGGAAGATGGCCTTTGTATTTTTCAGCAAAAGCATCGGACATTTCTTCTTTTTCGTCATCAGAAAAGTCCTTTAAAGCATTATGCAGGACATGTTCCAGGTTACAAGAATTAAAGTAAAACCGGTAATCGGTACTGTTAATTTTATTGGTGGAAGATAGCTTAAACATGACCTCGGCTTTATTCGCATTTCTTTGCTGAGTAACTTCTACATTAGCTGATTCCATGTGATCCTCATAGTATTGTATTGATTTTACATCCGCCTTCACGACGCAATCTTTCGTAAAAGTTCCATCTGTATCCGCTATATGAATAATACGGATGAGATCTTTCCATTGATAGCCATACTTGGTTCTGACCGTATCAATCTCGGTTTTGAGCTTTTTGTGATTACGTTTGCTGGGGTGACGCCATCTCTGGAGGTAATATCACCTCTGGTGATAACAAACTGCGTTTCAGTCGAACTAAAATACTCTTTCAATATGGTGCCGATGGAAGCCATATCGCTATATCCTTCAACGACGACAATAACCGCTGATTTCTCAGTCATTTTGCACGCTCCTTCCGGCCTTTCGGAAGGCTCTGGCAATTTCCAGACTGTCCGTTTCTTCGTAAATTACTTCATCTTGACCGCCCAGAGTGATGCTGCGGATATACATGCTTCGTAAATTGTTGCTTCCCTTAACATTTTTCATGTGAATATAGCGGTTTTCTGGATTCGTTGTAGAGAACATAATGCTTTCCTTGTCAAGCATTTCCAGAGCACGAAGGTTGTGAGAAGTAAAGATCAGCTGGCCTTTTGCGCTGTTCTGGAAGATATCCAATAATTCGCCAAGCATATATTCAAAGATGCCAGCGTCTAACTCGTCGATGGCCAGGCAAATAGAAGGATTCCCAAAAGCCTGAATCAGAGCATTTAAAATAGTGATAATCTTAATAATTCCTTCCGCTTCCATGCGGATGGGAATAGGGCGGTGCCCTGCTCTGACAGACATTAACTCGACTTTCCATCCGTCTTCTCCGGAATCAAGTGCCTGCTTTCCGTAGTCGCGAACCTCAATATTCATACCTGGAATAATCGTATATAATACGGTGTTGATCTGCTCCACGATAATGCCGAGCAGGTCTTTGCGCTCCTGGTCGAGAGTAACCGGAGCTATCAATGGGATCGCAAAATCACCCTTAGCCTTCATCTGGTCTTTTTCAATATGGAACGCCATTGGAAGCATGAAATTTGCGGTAATCATTCCGGAATGCGTGTTACGGATAACAAATAGATCCCTAACCGCAAAACGAAAGAGTGAACGGATAACAAATGAATAGTTCTCAAAAGGAGTGGCATCAGATCGGCAGAATATTTCGCGGCTGCTTTCACCAAAAATATAGGAGCAGTTGCTTTTTTCGGCAATTTTTCTGGCAACAATCAGGTCCGTCAATAAATTTTTGTCCTGTGAAACTAATTCATCTAACCGTTTTTGCGGTTTAAATATGTTATCAGAAGCTTCCCTCTGATAATCCATGAAAATGTTTTTATTGGAACGAATCCCGTTTTTGGTCACAGAACAATTTAAAAATTCTCGGTTTATCCATACCCTGGAATCCGCTTTTGCCAGCTGTACATGATAACCCACTTCATAAAGCACTTTTTCGCTACTGGATATGATAAATTCAGCAGTGATTTCAGCATGATCTGAGTCAGAATCCATATAATCCGCGATCTCTGGCTCTAACTCGCTTCCAATCATGATTTGCTGTAAAAAATATAATGCATCAATAATAGCTGTTTTACCGGAGCCATTCTGTCCATAAATGCCAAGGACACCGGCTTTTGTTATGCCGGTTATCGGAACGCAAACGGTTCCTTTTTTAACGTTCTTAATATTTTCCAACGTTAATGAAGACAACCGTACAATGAGATCATTCATAAAATACTCCAAAAATAAGCGGTCTAATATATGTATATTCTACCACGATTCATAGTAAATATCAAATTATAAATGCTAAAATGGTATTTTTTATTCCGTATATAAGATTATATTTTAGCATAGGGCGTAGGGACATACTGACGGTGTAATTGTTAAGACGAGGTATTGAGGAAGGAGGAATGGCGATGAGAGCGCAAAAGGGCAATCTCAATGTGCGATGATTGTGGGACGGATAATGCAAACAACAAGAAAAGAAAAAGGAGATAAAAAGAAATACCGCTGATACCTTGAAAAAAACACGGTATACCGTTATAATTCATATATAAAATAGAAGAAGAATGCGAACGCTGATGCGATACAAAACCAGGAAAATATGATCTGCCATCCTGCCTAAGAAATATCTGTCAAGCATGGATATGATGGATTTGTGTATGGAGACGCAATGGATCGCGAAATATATCAATACTATGTTGGCCGAGTTCCGAATATCAGTATCGTTTTATGCTGTCTGATGATGCAACACAAAAAATCAGGGAGGTATATGATTGTGTGTGGAGTGACGAATGCATTTGAAAGTGATAAAATCGCTAACGATTTTATCAAAAAGAATGAGCATAACATCTATAGCGGCGGATTTATGGAACCTTTTGATGTACGCGGATATGCAAGGTTTATTAAAGAACATCAGTTATCAGCCAAGGATATTACGCCTGAAATTATGCAAAAATTTGTTAAGTAGCCCTAATATTAACTGATTTTATGGCCCATTCCATTACGAGGGAATGGGCCATTTTTTGCCAAAAAGTGTTAAGGCATTATAACCCAAAGCTTCATCAACAAGCTGGATCACTTCAATAGACCCATATTTGCCTTGTCCTTTGTAAAAAATAAAGAAAAAGCGATGCATTTACCAATCAGGCTCTGACCACATTTTGTGGTCAGTTTTTTATTGGGTAAAAAAATTAATGGGATGCCATGCGTTTTCTGCCGGCGATTATTCCGCTGCGTGCCACATACTGAAGGAAACAAACACCAAGGGAGGAAATTTCTGTGGCAGCACCAGATTCGGAAGAACGGAAACTGATTGAACATTGTAAGAATTATATCGTGGCCTGTGGGGTCCTGCGCGGGATCCAGTATGAAAATATCGCTTCCATGCAGGACGCGATCAAAAAGATTGCGGATGCCTACCAGGTGGATTTGATGGTCGGTAGGGCCGGATGAAATTTCGGGAGAGCTGCAGGAAAGAAGCATATGAATACCTGGAGGGAGAAGGGATCATCGCAAAGGACGATGTTTTAAAGAAAAACCCGGATGGAACCGATAAGGTTACCTACCATATCGTACCGGGAAAGGAACAGGATTACAAAGACGCCATCTACCGGGCGGAGCATCAGCGGAAGAACGCGAGGAACCTGGGGCATTTCCTTGCCGCGGCGGAAAAGGCAAAGGATACGGGCGATCTCCTGATGAAGTGCGTCCATGTCCTGGGACTGTCTCCGCAGCCGGCCATCCGGCTCTTTGGTCATGTGACGGCATTCGCTTCCAAGATATCCGATATGGCGGACCAGTTCGATGAGACGAAAGCGGATATTGTAAAACGTGCCGCATAGGCAGCGTCGGATGCAGTGTACGGGACGGCAGACCATGCCGAGGAACTGCAAAAGGGCATCGGAAACGCAAAGGATGTTGCTGCACAAATCGCAAAATCCGCAGTTGAGATTCTATACAAACAGACATGCGCCCCGACGAATTCCATTCAGGAAGCCCGTTTCACGAAACGGATGGGGAAATCGGCTGATAAAACGTATGAACGCGTCATGACACCGCATCCGGAACGGAGACAGAAGCACTGGGAGATGGCAGAGACGCTGCGCCATATCACGGACGGACGCCAGGAGGATATCTTTGCGGCATTTGCGGATCTGGATGAAGTGCTCCGCCCCGGACAGAAAAAGATCACAAAAGACGATATCAGCCAGGCAGCGAAGGACGATACCCGGTTCCGGCTGGGCGATGTGAACCCGTTTTTAGAATCCGTCTGCCGAACACCGGAACTGCTCAAAAACGAACTGATGGCAATCCGGAGTTTCCGCTTCTTAGACAAGCTGACAAAACGGCGGTCGGAGCGCCTTGCAACGTGTCTGATGCCGGAGCCTGTATTCCTCTGGTATCGGAACCGCCTGGCAAGAAAGGAATCCCTCCATTATGAACGTACCATGCAGAAAGAATCCGTCAAAAACAGCTGTTTTGACAAGGCACAGATCGGGATCGCGCATTTCAATTCCACTCATCAGGAGCAGGGCAGTGCCCAGGCCAGGGGAGAGAACTACGCGTACGAATACGCAGGCTTAAACGTATACCGGTGCGGCCGGTCCGGGTTCCTAGTATCCTCCATGCATCTGTTTCGTATGAATACCCTGGACCGGATCTGGGCGATGGCATACATGAAAGCCGGGATGATCGAAAGCGTGCAGGGTGTCCGCTACCTGGGAAGGCCAAAGGATGAGGCCAGCATGGGGTATGGACGCAGTGAGGTACGCCGGAGAGCGGAAGAAGTCTTCCATTCCTACGAAGACGGGAAACCGATGCATGAATTAAGCCGGGTCTGCGATCAGATGGAAGCGGACTTTATCGGAGAACATTCCGCCATGATCGACCGGATCGCGGAGGAACTGGAACGGCAGGGCCTGACTCCCTTGCAGGAAGTGTCCCACCTCAATGAGAATTTCGATAATGCCCGGGATGACGGCAAAAAAGACCATGCGGATGTGGAAGTCGTGGACGCGGCAGAGATTGGCGGGCTGGATGTCACGGCTCTTCGCAAAACACTCGGGAAGGATGGCTTTTTCATCCGCGACAACGGAAGCGTGGCGCTTTATCTCTTCCAGGAGGATAAAGGTGTGGTCGCACTCGTGGATGAATGGGAGAACGTCACAGACATGCGCCTGACCCTGGACGGATACCATTGGGACAATGAGACAAAAGATGTGTTCAAGAAACGCTATGCAGAAACAAGGGATGGCCTTTTGACTGATAAAGCCCTGCACTGCGTAGGTACCAGGATCCACGAACAGAGTGTTGCGCGGATCCTGCGTGGACGCTGGGAACCGTTTATCGCAGATGCACTGAAAAACGGATGCGAAGCGCAGGCCATAAGCACAGAGCGGGGGACGGTCTTGGAACTGACGGACAAAAGGACCGGAGTATCCATGGAAGTCTGCGAACAGGATCCGGAGCCCGGATACCATGGAGCGACCGTGACGCGCTTTGCAAAGGAAATTGCCGGAAAAGAATTCCAAACCATCATCCGGGAAGCGGGGCTTACAGAAGGTGACGTAAACCGTTGTATGGTTTCGGCTGAGCCTCTGTCACCGGCAGAACAGAAGATCCTGGCGGTAGCTGATCCGCAGGGACGGCTGGGAGCATTCACAAAACAGGCGGAACGCTTCTTAACCCATGTGGATGCGAAAGAAATCTTACATACGGATCAGAGGGGGAAGGCAATCTCAAGGTTAAAGGAAATGCTCGCACCGGAACGCGTGGATGAATTACGTACGATTGTGGATCATTATCAGCAAAAGCTGCGGGATTATCAGGAGTTAAGTCGGACGGATCCTATTTTAGCCTGCTGCCGAATTGTGGTCCAAAACTGTAAAAGAACAGAACGCGGAGTCATTGGGCGTACAAATGATGGTGCTGAATTTGGTTTAACGGAAAATGGCCGTCCATTATTTGGCAACGACTGCCCACCACAGGTTTTGCAGAAAATTGTAGAAATGCAGGAGGTGGTCGTTCAGCTGGGGGTAGCGTCTTATGACGCACATGGGTGTTTTGTGTGCGATGAGATCGCGCCTGAAACGGAGGAATGCAAAGGCGCTGAACGATAAGTTTTTGTGAGGGCGTGCGATACAATCAAGATATTTTTGCAAGTATGGGCACTGTGTCTGCGTCCAACGGTTGCGCATTTTGGGCCATTTTTGACCACAGGAGGACATGCTGCCAGGAGGTCCGATCAACAGTCGCGAAGGCGGAAAAACATATGCCATGATGGCGCAATGCCTGAATGAGTTTAAAAAGGCGTGCTGTTTAGGGGGGTTCCCCGGGAACACCCTGTGGCATTCTTTCAAACATCTAATTTACCAAACTAAAATTCGTAACCTCGAAAGAATTCAGTAGATGCCGATTCTTCTTGCTTCCATGATAACGAAATGCGTTTTGTCGCAAAAATTGTATAGAAAATGCTACAGAACACTGGAACGCATGACTATTATGCACTCCACAACCGGCTGCATTCCGACACAGTCAATTGCTTCAACACCGCGATAGCTGATCAACGCCGCTATCCTCTAACTCCATTATATCACAAAATGGGAAAAAGCACTTTCTAGAACGTATGATCTATGATACAATGACAGAATGAGATGTCACCATAACGGTAGGCGGCTTGGACCCTCTGGCTTTGCAACTGATAACCAGGAGGGTACATATTTTTGAGCCCTCCTTTTTGTATATGGAGGGTACAGATATGGATATGATTAAAATAATCAAGGCGGTTTTAGAAATCGCCGGCGGACTTGCGCTGATCGGTGCATGCGTCGCCATTTCCGTAAATGTCAAAATCGTAATTCACCTTGAAAAACCAAGAAAAACACGAAAAAAGTCAAAAAAATAACCGCCCAGCCTCGCAAACTAGCGGTTATTTTTTAATCAATTTGTGAGGGCCAAACCGTCTATCGGTGGCATCTCTTCTGTTATCTATACTATACCATCCCAATCGGAAAAATGCAAGTCTTCAAAAAAATCTCCGGCAAATTTCTGTTGCCAAAAAGTGTTATCCGCAAAACCAAGATCAAAAAACCATCTCGTATTCACCATCTGCGTCGCCATACTATTTATGCGACTATTGAACTTAAGGATATCGAGAAAGGGCAAATGCAAATGTTTAGAGTGCGAGGACCATGATGCTGATATAGAGTGAGATAAAATGCTCATGCTTTCAAATGAAAATTTCGAGGGAGAAATGAAAATGAAAATAAATATAGCTGAACTGACCAGTAAAATGAGTGATAAAATCATGGAAATATTATGGTGGTTTTTTAAACCATTGCTCAAAATGCTCCTTACCTTTTTAATGGTAGCATTAACAATAAGTATTTATTGCGTAGGATATGTTTACGATGCCTTTTTAGGAGACAGTTTTATTCGTCTTGGACATTTTATTGGGAAGAAATGCCCTAAAATTAAAAAGAAGGATCTAATCCAACAAATATGGAGTGAAATTCAACCAAAGGATTTATACTTACGTTATGAAACACCGTTACTTACGTACGATTTGTGCTATACGACAATCATCGTATCAGGGATGGTATTCGTTAACAAAGGATTTTGGGGCATGATGGCGGTGAATTTTTTATATGTATTTATTTACCTCGTCGGAATGATTCGAAGATGCGGACGGAGGGAGCAGTATTTTGAAAAAATTCTTAATAACAATAAAGAGTTTTTGTCGCTATCATTTTTGCCGTTGGGATTTTTAGTCGCATCTTTAGGAGCCGCTATTTCAATTTTAGAGTTTATTGCTCCAGCTTTCGACGTCAAAATGGTAGATTTGTGGAGAGTGGCAGAAGAGATACTAACTCTTTTTTTAGGCAGCTATGCAACAGCGAATGCATTGGCGGTGCTATTAGAGATTGCTCTCGTGATTATGCTATTTTTCATAATGTGTTATGTTTTAAGTTTGCCGGTTCAGTTGATTGCGTACCTGGGTCTCTCGATTATTGATCATTTCAATAAATATAAAACGGGATATAAAGTTTTATACGGTACATATATGAAATTGTCAGCCCCAATTCTGAAGTTGCTGCATTCTTCTTAACCATGATTTCACGATCCTGCAAATTCAGTTCACTCTTAATATTGACTATATAAAGAAATTTATGTATAATTTTGTTATCATGTAAAGGGGGTGTTTTTATGCCAACAATCAGATCCAGTGCCGATCTAAGGAACAATTACAATGAGATTTCTACTCATTGCCACACTTACAATGAACCAGTTTTTATCACTAAAAACGGAAAAGGTGACCTTGCCGTGATGAGTATTGAAGCCTACGAAGCCCTAACAAGTCGCTTTGAATTATACGATCAGATCAACGAAGGAATGGATGATATTAAATTCGGAAACACACGACCATTTTCAGACGTATTATCAGAGATCCGGAAAGGACGTCGTAGATGAGTTACAAAATCCACATCACCGCAACAGCAGAGAGAGATCTTTTGAGAGCAGCCGACTATATAGAATTTTCCCTAAAAAATCCAGATGCTGCAGACCGCTTACTGGATACTGCAGATGAGCAAATTTCTTCTTTATCCGAAATGCCTCAGAGATACCAGATCGTAGATGATCCTGTCTTATCCAGTTGGGGGATCCGTTTTATAAAAGTCAATAACTATCTAGCATTCTATACTGTAGATGAAAGTAGGCAGTTAGTAATTATCGTGCGTTTTTTGTGTCAAAAAAGTAACTGGGCTTTCATCCTTCATCACGGGATTTTACTTGAAAATCCATCCGCCGCATTCTCGTGACTTCAGTCATGAGTTAGGCGAATGGGTGTTTTTGCGTCTTAGGAAGCTTTTCTATGCTCTGATGACCAAAAAGTGTGATCCGCAAAGATACCGTCTGGAAACATGTTCCATACTGACGGTGTAATGATTTTTGGAAAGGAGGCTGTGGCATGAAATTAAGTATGACATATTCCGTCAAGATTAAACGGCTGAACCACATCTTTATGGATACCGTCCGCTTATACCGTCAGGCAGTCTCCTTTTTTATGGACGTATGCCTGCAGGAATGGGATACCGTATCTTCCGGGAAGGACCAGAAGGAACGGGTCAACCTGGTGGAATCCTTCACGGTAGTCAGCAAGAAGAATCCATCGGTTTCTTATGACTTCGGTGCGGATTTCTACAAGTTCCCGTCCTATTTGCGGCGTGCTGCCATTGCGGAAGCCATCGGCAAGGTTTCCTCCTACCGGAGCAACCTGGCCAGATGGGAAGCCGCCGATCCGGCTTCCCGTGGAGAAAAACCGGGACTGCCGCAGGCAGGGACTGTTTATCCGGCCATGTACCGGGAGAACATGTTCATCCGGATCGGTACGTACCAGGCCGCCTTAAAGGTGTTCATCCGGAATACGTGGGACTGGATCCTGGTGGATTTAAGGAAAAGCGATGTGGATTATATCTTGCGTCACTGCAGGAACCACAAGGAATGCATCCCTACGTTACAGAAACGCGGGAAGGAATGGTTCCTGGACTTTGTGTTCCAGACTACCGTAAAACTACTGGAAAAAGCGGCGGAACGGGTCCTGACGGTAGACTTAGGGTTAAACAGCGCATGTACGTGCAGTGTCATGGACGCAGAGGGCACGGTCCTTGGAAGGGAATTCTTATCCCTTCCAAGAGAATACGACTCCCTGTCCTATGCCATCAGCCATATCAAGCATGCACAGAAACTCTGCGCCGGACGTACTCCGAGACTGTGGGCACAGGCAAAAGGTATTAACGATGACATCGCGGTAAAAACCGCACAGTTCATCATGGATATGGCAGTCAGATATGACGTAGACTGCATCGTCATGGAGCGTCTGGACCTTACCGGAAAGAAACGGGGAAGCAGGAAGATGCGTCTCCATCTCTGGAAGGCACAGTACGTCCAGTCCATGGTCATGGAGAAGGCCCGCCGGAATCTGATCCGTGTCGCCAGGGTATGTGCTTGGAATACGTCAAGGCTTGCCTTTGATGGTTCCGGACGGGTATCCAGGGAAAAAGAAGCAGACCTTCCAAGTTACAGTTTATGCAGGTTCGCATCCGGGAAGCAGTATAACTGCGACCTGAATGCTTCCTATAACATCGGCGCCCGGTATTTTATCCGCGAGCGCTTAAAGACCCTGCCGGCAACGGTGGGGCAGGCAGTTACGGCAAAAGTCCCGGAACTGGCCCATAGAAGCACAAATACCTTATCCACGTTGATTAGGCTCATTGCGGAACTGCAGGGACTTACTCCTGCAGCTGACGGTGTCACAGCCGGCTGAGATGAGCCCGTATGGTGGAAGGGCAGTCTGTTTCCCCTAAAGGAAAACCGCGACAGGAAAGCGTCTTTTAATCGGCTTTGCCCGACATGGATGCGTCAATCCATGAAAGGATGCTTGTGACTTCCAGTCATGAGAGGCTTCACCGAACTAAAATTCGTAACCTCGAAAGAATTCAGTAGATGCCGATTCTTCTTGCTTCCATGATAACGAAATGCGTTTTGTCGC
>NZ_WQPQ01000039.1:113591-139641 GCF_018785365.1 Clostridium sp. MCC344
GCGCATGGCTATTATGCATTGTCTATGATAGAATAATGTGCAGATGAGGCTAATGACAGTGTGGAGGATCAAAATAGTTCATGAAGTTTTGTCGCAAAAGTTGTACAATAATTGCGACAAAAACATTTTGGAGGTGAGACCGTGCATCAGGATAGTATCACCCATCAAGTGATGGAGCGAATTGAAAGCGGGAGTCGCGACAATGTTTATATTGCATCTGACTTCTTTGATCTGGGCGAATATAATACTGTGCGTCAGGCTTTGCTCCGTTTAGAAAAAGCTGGAAAAATTCAAAAGATCATGCGTGGTGTATATTACTATCCACGGTACAGCGAACTGATACAGGAATATGAAACTCCTTCTCCGAACAAGGTTGCAGAAGCGATTGCACGAAAGTTCAACTGGACGATTGCCCCTTGTGGGGACACAGCTCTAAATATGCTTGGTCTTTCTACACAGGTACCTGCTAAATGGAGTTATATCAGCGATGGGCCATACCATCAGTTTCAGGTTGGTAATGTTGCATTGGAGTTCAAGCACCGTAACAATCGGGAAATATCCGGAATGTCTCCCATAACGGCTATGATTATTCAGGCACTCAAAGCGATTGGTAAAGGGAACCTGAATGAGAAACAGTTTGAAATCATTCGGCGCAGACTCAGCGATGCGGACAAAGTAGCTGTTCTGAACGAGGCACAACAAACGTCTGTCTGGTTGAGCAATACAATCAAGCAGATTTGCTCTTGAAAGAAGGGGAAAACGATAAGAGAAGGTACATACATATTATGTGGTCGATCTTCCCACAGATACGACTGATGATACGGATGACTTAAGAGTAGCATTGAAACGCCTGATGGAAGCTGATGAAGAGCTGTCAAATACGGAATAATTAATTTTTTATCCGACCATGAAAAATGGGATGATTTATGATGGCGGTAAGTTATTCCCGTGCGACGCAATCCAGAGCCGCATTTCTGATCAAGCCACGGTTACGGCAGTTACCAATCTGCTGGCGGAAGACCCGGATATCGTAAATGCCCCGACGGAAGAACAGGATAAGAAAGAAACAACAGCAGCTGAGGGAAATGATATGACATTCGCCGATCCATCTGATTCGGCAAAGGAAATGGATCCGAATAAGGAAAAGGAAGCCGAAAAAGAAGCTGAAGAAAATCAGACGGACAAAAAGGAAAAGCTTGCATGTAAACTAAACTCATAATGAATCCAAGCAAATTCATCATGCCCTGCGAAGTTCTGTCAAATGTAGATAATCTGACAATACGAACATGGCTCACACGTAGTCTTCGACACCGAATATCAGCCAGCACACATATGAGGACGGAAAATGTAGCAGCTTTTGAAAAAATTGCTTTTTTCTGCTCAAAGTGCTATAATCGGAATATACCGAATACAAAGGGAGGAAAGCTCCCATGCCAAGACCGCCACGGTGCCGTCGAATTTGTGGCGTACCACAGGTCGATATATTCTGTCCTAACGGGTGCGAGAATACCGAGCCGATCCTGCTGACGCTGGACGAATACGAGGTCATTCGGCTGGTTGACTTGGAGCAGCAAACCCACGAGCAGTGTGCCGCTCAAATGGACATTTCCCGCTCTACCATGCAGGAAATTTACGAAAGCGCACGGAGCAAGATCGTAGCGTGTCTTGTCCACGGGAAACCGCTGCACATCACCGGGGGAAACTACCGCATCTGCGGAGGACAGGAGGCAGCTCACTGCGGCCGTTGTTGCCGGATGCAGAGAGCCAACATGGAAAAATCAGGCAAAACTTGCAAAGGAGATTCCATTATGAAAATTGCAGTTACCTATGAAAACGGTCAAATCTTTCAGCATTTCGGTCACACCGAGCAGTTCAAGCTTTATGAAGCTGTGGACGGCAAAATCGTCCATGCGGAAGTCGTTGATACCAACGGCAGCGGTCACGGCGCACTGGCAGGATTCCTGATGCAGAACGGCGTGGACACTTTGATTTGCGGAGGCATCGGCGGCGGTGTCAGCGGGGACGCTGACGCGGCGGTGAGCGCATTGCTCAGCGGAAATCTGGGCTACGACCCCAATGTTCACTGTGATCACCATGACCACGGCGAGGATGGGCACACCTGCGGTGACCACGGCTGCGGCAAGCATAGCTGCCATTGATATGGAACGCACACTGACACAACTTCCGTTCTGGTCATCCTTGACCGAACACGAAATGGAAACGCTACGCCGAAGCGCCTTTGTCCGTCATTATGAAAAGGGCGCGTTCGTTCACAGCAGCGACAATGAATGTCTCGGAATGCTGTTTGTCCTTTCCGGCGAGATCCGCACCTATCTTCTCTCCGAGGAGGGGAGGGAGGTAACGCTGTTCCGCCTGTATCCGGGCGAACTATGCGTGCTTTCTGCCTCTTGTGTGATCAGTCAGATCACCTTTGATACGCAAATGACCGCGGGAATGGATACGGAGGTTCTGATTATCCCTGCAAATGTCATCGCTGTGCTCAAGGAGCAAAATCTTCATGTCCGCTGCTTCCTCTATGAACTGGCAACGAAACGATTTTCTGATGTGATGTGGGCGATGCAGCAGATCATGTTCAAGGGTTTGGATCGGCGGCTGGCAGATTTTCTCCTGGCCGAAGCGGAGCGTACCGGCTCCGATACCATACGCATGACCCATGAGCAGATTGCCCAGCACATCAGCTCGGCGAGGGAGGCGGTGGCGCGGATGCTCAAGAGCTTCTCGGAGGACGGACTGGTGGAGCTGAAGCGTGGTGCAATCACGCTGCGGGATAAGAACAGACTAAATCGTCTAAAATAAAAAGAAATGTGACTTCGTCACAGAAGAAAATCATAGATGTGTTACAATAAAAGCAGAAAAACAGGAAGGAGTATCCACCATGAAAGAAACGAAATACGCAGGAACTCAAACCGAAAAAAATCTGATGGCTGCCTTTGCTGGTGAGTCCGAGGCACGCAACAAGTACACCTATTTTGCATCCAAGGCCAAGAAGGATGGCTTTGAGCAGATCGCGGCGCTGTTCCTCAAAACCGCTGACAACGAGAAGGAACACGCTAAGCTGTGGTTCAAAGAACTGAACGGCATTGGTGACACCGCAGAAAACCTTCTCTCCGCCGCTGAGGGCGAGAACTACGAGTGGACGGATATGTACGACGGCTTTGCCAAAACCGCCGATGAGGAAGGTTTCCATGAGCTGGCCCAGCGTTTCCGCCTGGTAGCCGCCATTGAAAAGCACCATGAGGAGCGCTACCGTGCCCTGCTGCACAATGTGGAGATGGCGGAGGTCTTTGCCAGGAGTGAGGTCAAGGTATGGGAGTGCCGCAACTGCGGTCACATTGTGATCGGTGAGAAAGCTCCGGAGGTTTGCCCAGCCTGCAACCATCCCCAGAGCTATTTTGAAATTCACGCAGAAAACTATTAAAGAAAGAAAAGGAGAATTATCATGGAGCAGAAGTTTTACATTTGCAAGCATTGCGGTAACATCATTGCCAAAGTTAAGGACGCAGGCGTCCCTGTCGTCTGTTGCGGCGAGCCGATGAGCGAGATCGTTCCCGGCACCACCGACGCCGCCGTGGAGAAGCACGTCCCTGTCTGGACGGTGGAAAACGGCATCGTTCATGTCAAGGTCGGCTCCGTGGAGCATCCCATGCTGCCGGAGCACTACATCGAATGGGTATCTCTCCAGACCAAGCAGGGCAATCAGCGTAAGGAACTGCATCCCGGCGAAAAACCGGAGGTCTGCTTCGCTCTCTGCGAGGGCGATGAGGTCGAAGCGGTCTACGCCTATTGCAACCTCCACAGTCTGTGGAAAGCGTGATTCATCTTTCAAAAATCCGGTGCTTTTTTGAGCACCGGATTTTTTTTATCAACGTGACCTCGTCACAGAAAAATGCTTTGTCCTGCGGTATGATAAAGCCACAATCAATAAACAAGAAAGAGGTGGCGAACATGAAAATCAAGCTTAATCCCGATCAGGAGATTGTCAGCACCATCAGAGAAGGACTCAAGCGCACCGGCGGGTACTGCCCCTGCCGCAGGGAGCGCACAGAGGCGACCAAATGTATGTGTCAGGAGTTTAAGGATCAAATTGCAGATCCGGGCTTCGAGGGATTCTGTCACTGTATGCTCTATTACAAATCCTTGCAGGATTAAGGGAGGAACGCTATGCTGTCAAAGAAACTGGCCGCCATAGATAAGACGCGGTGCGTCGCCTGCGGCGTGTGTGAAAATACCTGTCCACTGGGGGCCGTCAAGGTGCGCCGCGGCTGCTACGCCGCTGTGGAGGCGGAACGATGCGTAGGCTGCGGCAAGTGCGCAAAGATCTGTCCCGTCGGCTGCATTGAGGTGAAAGTGAGGGCTGACGCATGAAAGTAAAGCATTGGTACGATTACCTGTGGGTATATGCCATCATCTATTTTGCACTGGGCTTTTTCAATATCCTGTTCGCGTGGCTGGGCATGATCGATTTTCTTCTGCCGCTGTTCTTAGCCATCTTTGGTAGGAACAAATACTTTTGCAACCACCTCTGCGGACGGGGTCAACTGTTCAGCAAGCTGGGGACAGACCTTAAATGCTCCCGCTGCAAGCCCACGCCCCGCTGGATGTCCTCCAAGTGGTTCCGTTATGGCTTTTTGATCTTTTTCCTGACGATGTTCGGCAACATGGTGTTTCAAACTTATCTGGTCGCTGCTGGTGCTGCGTCCCTGCGGGAGGCCATTAAGCTGTTCTGGACATTCCGTGTGCCTTGGGACTGGACTTATACAGCCGGTACAGTCGCTGATTGGCTGGCGCAGTTCAGCTTTGGCTTTTATAGCCTCATGCTGACCTCTCTGCTGCTGGGCCTGATCGTTATGGTGCTCTATAAGCCCCGGACATGGTGTGCGTTTTGTCCCATGGGAACCATGACGCAGGGCATTTGCAAGCTGAATAACAAAGAATAATTAAGGATAACAGAAAGGAGTTTTTCTCATGACTGAACTGAAAATTACTGCTGCGAATTTTGAAAACGAGGTACTGCGTTCCGACCAACCCGTTTTGCTGGATTTCTATGCGGACTGGTGCGGACCGTGCAAAATGCTCTCTCCCATACTGCATGAGCTTGCCGAAGAAAAAAGCGGTGCGCTCAAGGTGGGCAAGGTCAATGTGGACGAGCAGATGGAGCTGGCAATGCGTTTTCAGGTGTCCAGTATCCCAATGCTGGTCGTATTCAAGGATGGAAAGGCCGTTGCCAAATCGGTGGGCTATCGGCCTAAGTCGGAGATTACCGCAATGGTGGAGGGCGCAAGATGAAAGTTGTAATCGTAGGCGGTGTGGCGGGCGGTGCTTCTTCCGCCGCACGCATCCGCCGTTTGGATGAACACGCGCAGATCATCATGATCGAGCGCAGCGGCTATGTGTCCTATGCCAACTGCGGTCTGCCGTATTATGTAGGCGGCGTGATCAAAGAGCAAGAAGAACTGACGCTGCAAACTCCGGAGAGCTTTTGGGATCGCTTTCGCATTGATGTGCGAGTACGGCAGGAAGTAACTGCGATCAATCCCGCAGAGAAAACCGTCACCGTCCACGCACTGGACAGCGGGAAGGTCTACATGGAAACCTATGACAAACTGCTTCTTGCCCCCGGCGCAAAGCCGACGGTTCCTGCGCTTTCCGGCGTGGACAGCGAGCGGGTCTTTACCCTGCGCACCGTGGAAGACACCCTCCGCATTCGACGCTTTGTAGAGGATCAGAAGCCGAAAACCGCTGTTTTGGCTGGCGGCGGCTTTATCGGTCTGGAAATGGCGGAAAACCTTGTGGAGATGGGCGTTTCGGTTACCATCGTCCAGCGTCTGAAGCAGCTATTAGCGCCGCTGGATGCGGATATGGCCAGCTTTGTCCATGCGGAAATGCGCAGACACGGCGTGGCTCTGCGGTTGGATGAAACCGTCACCGGATTCCGACAGGACGGAGATTCCGTGCTGACGCTGCTGGAGGAAAGTGAGCCGCTGCGCTCCGACATGGTGCTGCTGGCCATCGGCGTCACGCCGGACACCCATCTGGCAAAAGAGGCCGGACTTGAGCTGGGCATCCGGGGCAGCATCGCTGTCAACGAGCGGATGGAAACCTCCGCGCCGGATATCTACGCTGTGGGCGATGCCGTAGAGGTCACCCATTTCGTGACCGGCCAAAAAGCATTGATCTCGCTGGCGGGGCCTGCCAACAAGCAGGGACGCATTGCCGCCGACAACATCTGCGGCGGAAACAGCCACTTTCACGGCTCTCAGGGTTCGTCTGTTCTGAAATTGTTTAGCTTGACCGCGGCCTCTACGGGGATCAATGAGAAGGCAGCGCAGGCAGCAGGGATTGCTTACGACAGAGTCGTACTTTTCCCAGCATCCCACGCTACCTATTATCCCGGCGCACAGTCTATGGCAATGAAGGTGCTGTATGAAAAAGAAAGCCTGCGGCTGCTGGGTGCGCAGATCGTTGGCGGCGAGGGCGTGGACAAGCGCATTGATGTACTGGCAACGGCCATTCGCGCAAAAATGACAGCCTTGGAACTGACGGAGCTTGACCTTTCCTATGCGCCGCCCTATTCCTCTGCCAAAGACCCGGTCAATATGGTCGGTTTTATGATCGAGGATTTGGAGAGCGGGAAGGTACGGCAGTTCCATTGGAATGAGGTTGAGGACTTGCCTTGCGATGGCAATGCGACACTGCTGGATGTCCGTACAGAAGGCGAATATCGGCGTGGGCACTTGAATGGATTCCGCAATATTCCACTGGATGATCTGCGGGAGCATTTGGACGAGTTAGACCGGGGTAAGCCTGTTTATGTGAATTGCCAGACAGGGCTTCGCAGTTATCTGGCCTGCCGACTTTTGACGCAGTACGGTTTCACCTGTTCCCATCTTTCCGGCGGATACAGTTTTTATCAGGTCGTAACACAAGAGCGGCAGACAGCGCGGAGCGCCTATCCCTGCGGAAAGGAGAAGCTATGAGTGAGAATTTATTTGGCTTGACGGTTGCGACAGATAAAGGCTTAGATGATTTGCAGTGCCAGCGCCTTTTAAGCGAAAATCGCAGGTATCAGGAAGTCATGCTGCAATACCGATGTGCGCTGAAAGCACTGGAAAGCAGGTTGGAAATTCTAAACGAAGAGTTTTCATTGCAGCATGATCGCAATCCGATAGAAAGTATAAAAAGCCGCTTGAAGTCGCCGTCCAGCATTATGAATAAGATGCAGAAACGCGGACTTCCTCTGGATTTTCCGACCATGCAGACAAATATCATGGATATTGCCGGTGTGCGGGTGATCTGCTCTTTCGAGAAGGATGTGTTCTTTTTGGCAAAGTGCTTAAAAAAACAGTCTGACATTGAAATCATCACAGAGAAAGATTATATTTCACACCCTAAGCCAAATGGCTATCGCAGTCTGCACCTGACGATCCGGCTGCCGGTATTCTTTGCGGAAAAAGTGATCCATGTGCCGGTGGAGATACAACTCCGTACAATCGCTATGGACTTCTGGGCAAGCCTTGAGCATACCATCCGCTATAAGAAAAACTTGCCGATAAATGCTGAAGTCGAAACTGAACTGAAAGAGTGCGCCGATTCCAGCAGAGAATGGGACGGTAAGATGGAACATTTACTGCATATCATAACATAATGTGTCGAATATAAAATGAAAAGCACGCACTTTGGTGCTTGCCTTGGACTTGCCAGGGACCGCCTTATCCGCCTTGGGTGGGCGACCCCTGCGAGCCCCAACCAATTTCTCCGCTTTCTGGTTTTAAGGCATAGTCTTTTCTGCTTTCGGCGGACTGCCACGGCACAGCTTTTTCGGCTTCTATAATTGTAAGGAACATGGCTTTTCGCTGAATGGAAAGCGAAGCTGACCCGGGCTGGAGCGGTCTGTGTTAAAACGATATATTTTTTTTGGAAATAATCTTGACAAAATTTATCAAGATTGATATGATGGCATTAACAAGCAAGCGAAAAGAGGATGTGGAGCATGATCATCACCAAAGAGACGGACTACGCACTGCGCATTTTGCGGGTGCTGCTGGACGGGGAGAAGCATTCGGTGGCCGAGATGTCGGAAACGGAATTGATCCCCAATCAGTTTGCCTACCAGATTCTGCGCAAGCTCTCCGCCGGCAATTTGGTGCGGGTGAGCCGCGGCGCCCTCGGTGGCTGCGCGCTGTCCTGCGATCTGGACGCGACCTCCCTCTACGATCTCATGGGGGTCGTGGGGGAGCGGGGCATCCTGTGCGCCTGCATGGAGCCGGGATATGAATGCCGCTGGCAGGACAAGCATGGGCGGTGCGCCATCCACTGTCAGCTGGCGGCCTTGCAGCAAAAGCAGGACGAGGCGTTCCGTGCCGTGAGCCTGCGCAGGCTGCTGACCGGCGGATCCGATCCCCAAGATACAAGCAAGCTGTAAAATTTTAAGAGGAGGTACCCATATGCTGTTTCAAACCACGGCGGCGCACGAAGAGCTGCGCGCGAAGATTCGGAGTTTTGCGGAGGAGGAGATCAAGCCCCTCGCATTTTTAATGGATCAGAATAATGAGTTTCCCGAGGAGGCTGTCAAGAAGCTGGGTAAGCTGGGCTGGATGGGCATTCCCTACCCCAAGGAGTACGGCGGTGCCGGTCTTGATGTCTTAAGCTACGCCATCGCGGTGGAGGAGCTGGCCCGTGTGGACGGCGGCGCGGGCGTAATCCTCTCCGCCCACGTCTCCCTCGGCTCATGGCCCATTTTCGCCTATGGCACCGAAGAGCAGAAGAAGAAATATCTGGTTCCGCTGGCCAAGGGCGAGAAGATCGGCGCCTTCGGCCTTACGGAGCCCAACGCCGGATCCGATGCCGGCGGCACGGAGACCACGGCGCTGGATAAGGGGGACTACTACCTCCTCAACGGCGGCAAGATCTTCATTACCAACGCCCCTAAGGCGGACATCTATGTGGTTTTCGCCGTCACCACACCGGACATCGGCACCCGGGGCATCTCCGCTTTCATCGTAGAGAAGGGCTGGAAGGGCTTTGAGTTCGGCGACCACTATGACAAGATGGGTATTCGCTCCTCCTCCACGGCGGAGCTGATCTTCAACGACGTGAAGGTTCCCAAGGAAAACCTATTGGGCAAGGAGGGCGAGGGCTTCAAGATTGCCATGTCCACGCTGGACGGCGGACGCATCGGCATCGCCGCGCAGGCGCTGGGCATCGCCCAAGGCGCGTTTGAGCACGCGTTGAGCTATTCCAAGGAGCGCGTCCAGTTCGGCAAGCCCATCGCGGCCCAGCAGAGCATCGCCTTCAAGCTGGCGGATATGGCCACCAAGCTGCGCTGCGCCCGGTTCCTCATCTACTCCGCGGCGGAGCTGAAGGAGCAGCACGCGCCTTACGGCATGGAGTCCGCCATGGCGAAGATGTACGCCTCGGACATCGCGCTGGAGGTCACCAACGATGCCTTGCAGATCTACGGCGGCAGTGGCTTCCTCAAGGGCATGGAGGTGGAACGGGCCTACCGCGACGCCAAGATCACCACCATCTACGAGGGCACTAACGAGATCCAGCGGGTGGTCATCGCCTCTCATCTGGTGGGCAGGCTGGGCAAGAGCTCCGGCGGCGAGAGCCGTTCGGCGGCCAAGAAACCCGCGCCCATCACCGGCATTCGCAAAAAGACCATCTTCCGGGAAGGGGATGCTGCCCAGCAGGTGGCCGACCTTGTAGCGGCGCTGAAGAAGGATGGTCACGACTTCTCCGTGGGCATCCCTATGGATACGCCCATCCCGCAGGCGGAGCGGGTGGTCTCCGCGGGCAAGGGCATCGGGGAGAAAAAGAACATGAAACTGGTAGAGTCGCTGGCCAAGGCTGCCGGCGCGGCCATCGGTTCTTCCCGCCCTGTGGCGGAGACTCTCAAATATCTGCCGCTGAACCGCTATGTGGGTATGTCCGGTCAGAAGTTCACCGGCAATCTGTACATCGCCTGTGGCATCTCCGGCGCATCCCAGCACCTTAAGGGCATCAAGGACGCCTCCACCATCGTGGCCATCAATAAGAACGGTAACGCGCCTATCTTCAAGAACTGCGACTACGGCATCGTGGGCGATGTGGAGGAGATCCTGCCCCTGCTCACTGCTGCGCTGGATAGCGGCGAAAAGCTGCCCGCGCCGCCTATGGTAAAGATGAAGCGGCCCACACCGCCGAAGCCCGCCCCCATCGGCGACCGCTATGTCTGCAGCGGCTGCGGCTACGAGTATGTGCCGGAGTTGGGCGACGAGGACGGCGAGATCGCGCCGGGTACGCTCTTTGAGCAGCTTCCCGCCGAGTGGGTGTGCCCGGAGTGCGCGGAGACGAAGGATCAATTTGTAAAGGCTTGAGCCATGAAGGAGGTAAGATAAGATGTATTGCGTGCGTAAAGTAACGAACGACCTCTACTGGGTGGGCGCCAACGACCATCGCCTGGCCCTGTTTGAAAACTGCTTTCCCATTCCCCGGGGCGTAAGCTACAATGCCTACTGCCTGCTGGATGAAAAGACGGTGCTCTTTGACACGGTGGACTGGTCTGCCTGCCGCCAGCTTTTGGAAAATCTGGCGTATGTGCTGGATGGCCGCGAGCTGGACTACCTGCTGGTCAACCATCTGGAGCCGGATCACGCCGCCTGCATCGAGGAGATCCTGCTGCGCCATCCCAAGGTGAAACTGATCTCCAACGAGAAGGCATTCATGCTCATGCGGCAGTTCGGCTTCCATGTGGACGGACATGAGTGCATCGAGGTGAAGGAGGGCGACACCTTCTCCTTCGGCAAGCACACAGTCACCTTTGTGGGCGCGCCTATGGTTCACTGGCCGGAGGCCATGGTGACCCTCGACGTCACCGACGGCGTCCTCTTTTCCGCCGACGCCTTCGGCACCTTCGGCGCGCTGGACGGAAAGCTGTTCGCCGACGAGGTGGACTTCGAGCGGGACTGGCTGGACGACGCCCGCCGCTACCTCACCAACATCGTGGGCAAGTACGGCCCCCACATCCAGCTCCTGCTGAAAAAGGCCGGCGGCGTTTTGGATCAGATCAAGTACATCTGCCCGCTCCACGGCCCCGTGTGGCGCAAGGATCTGGGCTGGTTCATCGAAAAGTACGACACATGGAGCCGCTATGCCCCTGAGACCCAGGGCGTGCTCATCGTCTACGCCTCTATGTACGGCAACACGGAGAACGCGGCGCAGGCGCTGGCGGCGTCGCTCTGCGATAAGGGCATGAGCAAGGTGGCGATGTACGATGTGTCCTCCACTCATGTCTCCCAGCTGATCTCCGAGGCGTTTAAGTACAGTCACATTGTCCTGGCCTCTGTGACCTACAATCTCGGCATCTACCCCGCCATGCATGACTTCCTCATGGATATGAAGGCGCTGAATCTGCAAAACCGCACCTTTGCCATCATTGAAAACGGCTCATGGGCGGTGAAGTCCGGTGATCTCATGCAGAAATTCGTCAACGATGAGCTTAAGAACATGACGGTGCTCAACGAGCGGCTCAGCCTCGCCTCGTCCATGGGCACGGACAAGCGCACTGAGCTGGAAGCACTGGCGGACGCCATTCTGGAATCTATGAAGTGATTGGCAGGGAAGCTAAAACCAAGACAACAGACAACAAACAGCCCCGCCGTGTCGGCTGCAGAAAAACCGGCTTTCAAAAACAGAGCGGGCAAGCGTGATACTGCGCTTGCCCGCTCTTTGCCCAAAAGGACATGAGAAGTGACCGGAGAAGATGAGAGGATCGAAATGGAGATCAGAAAACGAAACGGGAAGTCTGTTCCTTTTCAAAAGGAGAAAATTTTCAACGCTATGAAAAAAGCGTTTGATGGACAGGGAAGGGAGATTGGGGGCGGAGAACTGGAGGAGATCCTCGCCACCGTTCTCGACAATCTCTCCGTCACAGTACCGCTCACCGTGGAACGTGTGCAGGACGAGGTGGAGCGGACGCTCATGGAGCGCGGACACTATGAGGTAGCCAAGGCGTACATCCTCTATCGCGAAAAGCGGTCTGCGCTGCGCCGCGTCCGGCATACCATCGCGCAGACGGTGGGGGATAACTCGCTTGACGAGGTGCTGCGCCGTATCCAGATGGATTTTACCGAGGAAATCTACTCCCTCGCGGCGCTTCAAATGAAGTTTGAGAGCTTCTGTCGCCCGGGCATGATGGAGGATGAGCGGGCTGAGGCACTGACCAAGGCAGCGGTAGAGCTGACTACGGAAGAGGCACCCAAGTGGGAGTTCATCGCGGCGCGGCTTCTGAACCACTCCTTTCGCTGTCGCAATGCACAGGAATGGGAGAGGCGCGGCATCGGCGACCTCTATGGCAGGCTTCGCTATCTGACGGATAAGGGACTCTACGGTGACTATATTCTTGCCCACTATACCCACGAGGAGATCGCCATGGCGGAGGACTTTCTCTGCCCGGAACGGGACGAGCTGTTCACCTACTCCGGACTTGACCTGCTGCTCAAACGCTATGTGATCCAGTCACGCAGCCGCGTGCCGCTGGAAACACCGCAGGAGATGTTTTTGGGTATCGCGCTGCATCTTGCTATGAACGAAGGCTCTGACCGCATGGGGTGGGTAAAACGCTTTTACGATATGCTCAGCCGTATGGAGGTCACGATGGCGACACCTACCATGTCCAACGCACGAAAGCCCTACCATCAGCTTTCAAGCTGCTTTGTGGACACTGTTCCGGACAGTCTGGACGGCATCTACCGCTCGCTGGACAACTTCGCAAAGGTCTCTAAATTCGGCGGTGGAATGGGGATGTACTTCGGTAAGGTGCGCGCTGCAGGCAGCACCATCCGCGGCTTTCAAGGGGCGGCGGGCGGTGTTATCCGATGGATCCGGCTGGTCAACGACACCGCCGTGGCGGTGGATCAGTTGGGGATGCGGCAGGGCGCTGTGGCGGTTTACTTAGACGCATGGCACCGGGATCTGCCGGAATTCCTTCAACTGCGCACCAACAACGGCGACGACCGCATGAAGGCGCATGATGTGTTTCCTGCCGTGTGCTATCCGGATCTCTTCTGGCGACTGGCAGAGGAGAACATAGACGCGCCGTGGCATCTCATGTGTCCGCATGAGATCCTCACGGTCAAGGGCTACGCACTGGAGGATTACTGGGGTACGGAATGGGAGAAGCGGTATCTGGACTGCGTCAATGACCCGCGCATCGAAAAGCGCAGTGTCACCGTCAAGGACATCGTGCGGCTGGTGCTTCGCTCGGCAGTGGAGACCGGCACGCCCTTCGCCTTCAACCGCGACAGTGTAAATCATATGAACCCAAACGGCCACTCGGGAATGATCTATTGCTCCAATCTCTGCACGGAGATCGCGCAGAACATGGCGCCCATCGAGCACATCAGCACTGAGGTGCACACGCAGAACGGCGACACAGTGGTGGTGACGGCCACACGCCCAGGTGAGTTTGTGGTCTGCAACCTGGCGAGTCTGTCTCTCGGTAATCTGCCGGTGGAGGACGAGGCCTATATGGAACGCACGGTGGAAACGGCCATCCGCGCACTGGATAATGTGATCGACCTCAACTTCTACCCGTTGGAATACGCGCGGCTTACCAATCAGAAGTACCGCAGCATCGGCCTGGGCGTCAGCGGCTACCACCACATGCTGGCAAAGCGCGGCATCCGCTGGGAGAGCGAGGAGCACCTTGCCTTCACCGACGCGGTGTTCGAGCACATCAACTACGCCGCCGTCAAGGCGGACGCAGCACTGGCACGGGAAAAGGGTCGTTACGCACTCTTTGAGGGCAGCGACTGGCAGACGGGCGCGTATTTTGAAAAGCGGGGTTATACCTCCGAAAAGTGGCAGGCGCTTGCGGAAACGGTGGCGGTGCAGGGAATGCGCAACGCATATTTGCTGGCGGTCGCACCGACCTCCAGCACATCTATCCTCTCCGGCACGTCGGCGGGCATCGATCCAATTATGAAGAAATTCTTCTTAGAGGAGAAAAAGGGCAGCATGCTGCCCCGCGTTGCCCCGGAGCTTTCTATGGATACATGGTGGTACTATAAGGCGGCGCATCTGATCGACCAAAGCTGGTCGGTGCGCGCCGCGGGCCTTCGCCAGAGACATATTGACCAGGCGCAGAGCATGAATCTCTATATCACCAATGACTATTCCATGCGTCAGGTGCTCAGACTGTATTTAGAGGCGTGGAGGGTCGGCGTTAAGACCATTTACTATGTCCGCAGCAAGGCCCTTGAGGTCGAGGACTGCGAAAGCTGCTCGTCATAAGGAGGATAGCATGACGGAACTGAAGAAAAAGCCCCTCTTTAACCCGGAGGGCGACCTTGATGTGCGCCTGCGGCGCATGATCGGCGGCAATACCACCAACCTCAACGACTTCAACAATATGAAGTACGCTTGGGTCAGCGACTGGTACCGGCAGGCCATGAACAATTTTTGGATCCCTGAGGAGATCAATCTCTCGCAGGATGTGAAGGACTATCCCCGCCTGTTGTCAGCCGAGCGCAGCGCCTACGATAAAATTTTAAGTTTTCTTGTCTTTTTGGATTCCATTCAGACAGCGAACCTGCCTAATATCGGCGCCTACATTACCGCCAACGAGGTCAATCTCTGCCTGTCCATTCAGGCGTTTCAGGAGTGTGTCCACTCACAGAGCTACAGCTATATGCTCGACACCATCTGTTCCCCCGTGGAGCGCAATGACATCCTCTACCAATGGAAAACGGACGAGCATCTGCTGCGCCGCAACACCTTCATTGGGGACTGCTACAACGAGTTTCAGGAGCGGAAGGACGCTCCCTCGCTGCTGCGCGTGATGATGGCGAACTATATTTTGGAGGGCATCTATTTTTACAGCGGCTTTATGTTCTTCTACAATCTCTCCCGAAACGGGAAGATGCCCGGCTCGGCGCAGGAGATTCGCTACATCAACCGCGATGAGAACACGCACTTGTGGCTGTTCCGCAATATCATCACGGAGCTGCAAAAGGAGCAGCCGGAGTTGTTCACCGCCGAGAGCGTACAAGCGCTGCGCGAGATGATGCGTGAGGGCGTGGAGCAGGAGATCGCATGGGGGCATTATGTGATCGGCGACGACATCCCGGGGTTGAACCGGCAGATGATCAGCGATTACATCCGCTATCTCGGCAATCTTCGCTGGACGAGCCTTGGCTATCCGGCATTGTATCCGGGCTTTGAGAGCGAACCGGAGAGCATGGAATGGGTCAGCCAGTACGCCGACGCCAACATGGTCAAGACCGATTTCTTTGAGGCACGCAGTACCGCCTACGCCAAGAGCACCGCATTGATAGACGATTTATAAGAAAACAAAGGAAAGGAGCTGACAGATATGGCAGCTATGAATATGAATCAGGAGCAGTTTGAGCAGGCGACCCGGGGCGAAAAGCCCGTTTTGGTGGATTTCTGGGCGCCCTGGTGCGGCTATTGCCGGAGGATCGGCCCTGCGTATGAGAAGATTGGAGAGGAATACGCGGACAGCCTCGTTGTCAGCAAGATCAATATTGACGAGGAGCCGCGGCTGGCGGGGGCCGAGGGGATCGAGGTCATCCCAACTCTGGTGTTGTACCGGAACGGAAAGGCCGTGGATTCCATCACCGCGCCTGGCTCAAAGGCAGAAATCGACCGCTTCATTCAGGAAGCCTTGGCGAAATAACGGAGGGTTCAGATATGAACAACAATCATGTTTATGATATGCTCGTGGTGGGCGGCGGCCCGGGCGGCTACACCGCCGCCCTGTACGCGGCACGGGCGGGGTTGGACACCGTCGTGCTGGAAAAGCTGTCTGCTGGTGGGCAAATGGCCCTGACCGAGCAGATCGACAACTACCCCGGCTTTGAGAACGGGATCGACGGCTTCTCTCTGGCGGAGAAGATGCAAAAGCAGGCGGAGCGTTTTGGGGCACGCAGCGAATACGCGGAAGTTCTCCGCATGGATCTGACGGCGGTTCCCAAGCTCGTGGAGACCAGCGAGGGGATCTTCCGTGGGAAAACCGTGGTGCTGGCCACCGGCGCAGACCCCAGAACGCTGGGCGTGGCCAGAGAGTTGGAACTGGTGGGCCGAGGCGTGGCCTACTGCGCCGCCTGCGACGGGATGTTTTACAAGGGCAAAACGGTGGTCGTGGTGGGCGGCGGCAATTCCGCCGCGGCAGATGCCCTCCTTCTCAGCCGCGTGGCGAAAAAAGTGATCCTCGTCCACCGCAGAGACACCCTGCGGGCCACCAAGATCTATCACGAGCTACTGGAACAGGCCGAAAATGTGGAATTCCGCTGGAACAGCACCGTTTCCGCGCTGCTTTCCGGGGACAGGCTGACCGGCGTACGCCTGCGGGACACCGTCACCGGTGAGGAAAGCGTGGTGGACTGCGACGGCGTATTTGTCAGCGTGGGCCGACAGCCCGCCACGGCGCTGGCGGTGGGTCAACTGGCGCTGGACGGCGGCGGCTATATCGTGGCCGGAGAGACCACGGAAACCAGTATTCCCGGCGTTTACGCCGTGGGCGACGTACGGACGAAGCCCCTCCGTCAGGTGGTCACTGCCGTGGCGGACGGCGCGATGGCAGTCCACATGGCGGAGAAATATATCGCGGAAAACCGATAAGGGAGGTAGATTGAAAAAGCCATGTTTAAGGTCAGGCTGGATACGACCGCAGTGGAGATGCCGACATATCTGCAAGGCAAACTGCCAGAGTGATGGCAGATAAGATAACCCATGTAAGTTCGGGAGATATGTTGTCTCTCCATATCCAGTCCACGCAACAGTGAGCAACTGAACATAAAAGCACAGCCACAGATGTACTCTGCGGCTGTGCTTTTATGCGTAGTATACCGCGTGACAAGCGGTTTTACTGTGACGGCGTCACATAATTTGAGAAAATCGGCGCGGCGCTGCTCCGGTTGTACGATTATGATTGCCGCTCCCAGCCTTGGAGATTTGCCGCGAAAATGTGAGCAGAAAAAAGTCATGACTTAATCACCGCGAGGGCTTGTATATCACCCGAAAGGTATAGCTATAAAGAAGTACTGTAACGAATTGTTCCTAAAAATGTGGAAATAGAAAAGGAAAGCGGTATGAAAAATGAATCCCAATACGGTCTGCTGCTCTTGCAGTATCTGTATGAGCATACGGATGATCAGCATCCGGCTTCCGTAGCGGATATTCTTGCCTTCTGGCGGGAACATGGCATTCAGGCAGGGCGCAAGAGCGTATATTCCACTATTGAAGTCTTGCAAAGTAACGGCATGGACATCGTCTGTGTCAAAAGCACCCAGAACCGATACTTCGCAGGAGAACGGTTATTTGAACTGCCGGAGTTAAAATTGCTGGTGGACGCGGTGGAATCCTCTCGCTTCATTACGGCCAAGAAAAGCGAACGGCTTATTGAAAAGCTGGGTAAGCTTACCAGTGAATCTCATGCCCGCCAGTTGGATCGGCATATCTATATGGAAGGTACCGCCAAACCGGAGAATGAGTGTATTTATTACAGCGTGGATGAGATCCATAACGCCATTCAGGAAAAATGGCAGATCACTTTCCAGTGTTACGAATACACACCGCAAAATGAAAAGATACCTGGACGCGGTGAAGGCTTAGGCTCCTTGAGCTCTGCAAAGCTTTTGGAGTTCAAACAGAAAATACCCACAGCCAAAGCGGCTGTGGGTATGATCAAATCAGATTGTACGAGCTGACGCTGTCCTGCCGATCTCTACAGACCGTAGTTGCTTCTTCCATCTGCAAAACCCCGACGCTCCGTGGCTGACGGGGTTATCCGCACTTGCCAATACGCCCAAAGGGGGCTCCTTAACGCGCAGAAGGAAAGGGACGGTCAGTCTCCGGCGTTTTGAGAAGGAAATGGCTTTTGTGAAAGTCGAGCAGGCCCTCATCCCGCATTTTTCCAAGCTCCACAGACAGCCCGCTGCGCTCCACACCGAGGTAATCCGCAAGCTGCTGCCTTGAAAACGGAATGTCGAACTCATAGACGCTGCGCCGCTGTGCCTCGGCGGAAAAATAGGACATCAGCTTTGCACGCGTCGTGCGCTGGGCCATGTGGGTGAGTTTTGCGTTGAGCCGCAGATTCTTCTCTGCCAGTTCGTCCAGCAGGTTGCGGATGATCCGGCTGTGGTGGGAGCAGGCGGAGGGGCACACGCTCAAAACGCGCCTTATGTGTAGAAACATCACCGTCACCGCGCTCTCCGCCTCTACGCTCACGTTCAGCACCGCTCCCGGCGCGCAGGCGAATACCTCCGCGAAGGTCTGCCCCGGCCCGGTCTTGGAGAGGATGTTACGGTTTCCCCAGATATCCTCCTGCACGATGAGGGCGCTGCCCGCCAGCACGAGACCCACCTCCTCCACCGGATCCCCGGCGCGGAGCAGGCGTGAGCCTTTGGGGAAGGTGTCGATCTTCGCCCCAAGGCAGGAGAGCATGACGGCAAGCTCATCGTCGGAAATGCCGGAGAAAAGCGCCGCCGTATGAAGTACCGGAAAAAATTCTTTCATAAAAAGTTCTCTTTCGTTGAAAATTCAACTGACTTGTTGCTTTTAGTATAGTACAATGAACTCACAAAAGCAACAGGAGGATCGAACATGAAACGACGGATCATTGAAATCGATCAGGATAAATGCAACGGCTGTGGCCTATGACGAGCAGGCCGTCATGGAAAATAAGCAGCGGAAAATGCGGAAAGAGGGCATGACCCTGTCCTTTGGCTGCCCCGGCAGCAAGTCCCGGAATATTCAGCGCCAGGACGTGCCCGCCGTGGAAACGCCGCAAGCCCAGCAGACGAGCCGCCTTTCCCAGTGGCCGGTGCAGGTCAAGCTGGTGCCAGTAAACGCCCCGTATTTTGACGGTGCACGGCTCCTGATTGCCGCCGACTGCGCCGCCTACGCCTACGCCGCTTTCCACGAGCGGTTCATCAAGGGACACATCACCCTGGTGGGCTGTCCTAAGCTGGACGGCGTGGACTATTCCGAAAAGCTGACCGAAATCATCCGGGAGAACGACATCAAGAGCGTCACCGTCGTCCGCATGTAGGTACCCTGCTGCGGCGGGCTGGAGATGGCGGCGAAAAAGGCGCTCCAGCAGAGCGGAAATTCATTCCGTTGCAGGTGGTCACCGTGACAGTGGACGGCCGGTTGGTGGAAGAATAACAAAATCATTAGAAATAGAAAGGAAGAATCACGATGAAGTATGTATGCAGCGTTTGCGGCTGGGAATACGACGAGAGCGCAGGTTACCCGGAGGGCGGCATCGCTCCCGGTACGCCCTGGAGCGAGGTGCCGGAGGATTTTGAGTGCCCCCTGTGCGGCGTGGGTAAGGATTCCTTCGAAGAGGCGTGAGCTTTCTGCAAGAGAGGCAAAGACTATGAGTTATGAAAACTGGAAGGACAAAATCGGCACATTCGAAGTGATGGACGTGCGGGGCAAAAAGATGGACTTCTTCCCCGCATTGAAGGCAAAGGCTGCCGCGCTGAAAAACGGCGAAGGACTGCATATCATCCAGACCTTCGAGCCTGTCCCCCTGTACCCGGTGCTGGCCCTTATGGGCTTTGAGCATCACACGGAGAAGGTGAGCGGCAGCGAATATCACATCTGGTTTTATCGAGTGAAGAAAGGAGAATAACCGCATGAGCTACGAAAACTGGAAGAATAAGGCGCAGGGGTTTCAGACCGTGGATGTGCGCCATATACAGGGCAGCTTCTTTGAAGGGCTGAAGAAAAGAGCCGAGGCGTTGGAGGTGGGCGAAGGATTACACATCATCCAGACCTTTGAGCCGCATCCACTGTACGCTGTCATGGAGGGCTTGGGCTACGAGCACCACACCGAGCAGCGGCGTGAGGCGGAGTTCCATGTCTGGTTCTGCCGCACAGAGAAGAAGGAAGGCGACAGCTCCGCTCCCTTCAAGCCGCTGGCTCTTTTGAACTATCCCATGATCGATGAAAAGCTGGGGCAGATCGCCGTGGATTTTTGGGAGACCACATGGCAGAGCGAGACGCGCGTACTGCCCTACGAAACGCGGCTGCTGCTGTCCCTGACCAACGCTGTCGGTGCGGGCCGGATGAGGCAGGCGGCGCGGGAGCTGGTAAAGGCATATATCCACGGTGTGGAGAGCGCCGCGTTGGACGATGTGTTCGAGCTGCTGGCATGGAATCAGGGCATCGGCTTTTTCAGCAGCGAGATCGGCCCCTCGGCGCTGTTTCAAGCGTACAAGCTCATTAAAAACGGTGAGAAGCAGGGCAAGTCCCGGGAGGATATCTGCAGTGCGCTGCGCGAGAAATTCGGAGAGAAGAACCCAGAGATGCAGGTCCTGAATAGATGATAAGGAGATGTTTTGTATTATGACCATTCAAACGGTAACAGATGCCATCCGCTATGTAGGGGTGGATGATAACACATTGGCACTCTTTGAAAACCAGTACCCCGTCCAGCCTATGGGAGTGAGCTACAACTCCTATGTCATTCTGGACGAGAAAATCGCCGTGATGGACAGCGTGGACGCACGGGCGGCGGAAGAATGGCTTTCCAATGTGGCGCGGGTGTTGGAGGGGCGCAGCCCCGACTATCTTGTGGTCACACACATGGAGCCGGATCATTCCGGCAGCCTCATGCGGCTGGCACAAAAGTACCCGGAGATGAAGATCGTGGGAAACGCGAAAACATTTACCCTGATCAAGCAGTTCTTCGGTACAGGTGCATTGTCGGAAGACCGTATGCTGGAGGTTGGCGAAAGAGATACGCTTTCCTTGGGTTTGCACCGGCTGCGCTTTCTGCTGGCGCCGATGGTACACTGGCCGGAGGTGATGGCAGCGTATGAAGAGGAGGAAAAGATCCTGTTCTCGGCGGATGCCTTCGGCCGCTTCGGTTCACTGGAACGGACTGCCCGTGCCCCCTGGGCGCCGCAGGCCCGGCGGTATTATTACAACATTGTCGGAAAGTATGGTGCACAGGTGCAGGCGCTGCTGAAAAAAATCTCCGCGCTGGAGATCAAAACGATCTGCCCGCTCCATGGCCCCATGCTCACAGAAGACTTGGGGGAGTATCTGCGGCTCTATGATCTCTGGTCACAATGGAAACCGGAAGACCCGGAGGGCATCCTGATCGTCCACGCGTCCATCCATGGAAATACCGCATATGCATCGGAGGCCCTCAAGAGCAAGCTGGAGGGAAAAGGTGCGCAAGTCACCATGTGCGATCTGACGGCAACAGACCTTTCCTATGCCGTGACCAGCGCATTCTACTGTGGAAAACTGGTGTTGGCCTGCTCCACCTATGACGGAGGACTGTTCCCGCCCATGAAGGCCTTTTTGGATCATTTACAGACAAGGGGATTCCGAAAACGCCGGATCGGCCTCATGGAAAACGGCTCATGGGCCCCTGCTGCCGCGCGGCTGATGCGCGCCGAGTTGGAAAAGATGAAGGAACTCCGACTGTGTGAAACAGAGGTATCGCTGCGCGGTGCACTGAACCAAACCAGCGAAGCGCAGATGGACGCTCTGGTGGCGGAGCTCTGCGCGGAGTAAGCGGCGAGTCTGGCTTCGTCCGGCCGCCAGATGCCTCAAAAGCAAAACATCGTCGCTGATTTATTTAGACAACAATATGGCGTTGAGTGATGCCGAAGCTTTGAAAATGGATCGAAGGGGCTGTCGCACTAACGTGCGGCAGCTCATTTTATATATCCAACACAAAACGCCGAGCTTCGAAAAGCCCGGCGTTCGTGGTATAATCAGTTTATGCGACTAAACAAAATAATACAGAGGGATTATACCTCATTTTCGCTGTATTATCAAATCAAACTTCCGCTGGATTTAGAGATTTCTATTCCATCTGATGATCCAGTTCGTCTGGTAAGTGCTTTTGTGGAGGAAATGGACCTTTCTAAACTATATAAAACTTATGGCAGGATCAGAAAAAATCAGGCAACGCCGCGTCAGATGCTGAAACTCGTTATCTATGCAGCAATGAATCGAATCTACTCAAGTCGAGATATCCGAAAAGCATGTAAACGGGATATCAACTTTATGTATCTCCTTGAAGGAATGCCTGCTCCTGATCATGCAACGATTGCGCGTTTTATCTCCCTACATTTTTCTGCCTACGCAAAGGTTCTGCTTGCCCAAATGTCAGATCTGCTCTATCTTCTTGGTGAGATTTCGGGAAAGACCATTTTTATTGATGGCACCAAGATTGAATCGGCAGCCAATAAATATACATTTGTATGGAAACGGGCTATTACGAAAAATCAGGTCCGGTTATACACAAAACTAACTTCTTTTGTGGCTGAATGCGAAGAACTCTATGGAATCAGGACCATATACCATAACCAGATATCCATCCACACATTAAAACGGTTAAAAAAGTAGTTGTGCCGCGTCAAAGTACAGGAGGGAATTGTGTTCGTGCATGGAATTGGACGTAGAAAAGCACAGTTGCAGAAATCCCTGGAACAGCTGGATCAATATCTGGAGAAACTAAAGGAATATACGAAAAAACTGTATACGCTTGGAGATAGAAACAGTTATTCCAAAACAGACCCGGATGCGACCTTCATGAGAATGAAAGAAGATGCGATGCTGAATGGACAGTTAAAACCTGCTTATAACATCCAGCACGGAGTGGACTCTGAATACATCATATGGATTGATATTAGCCCGCGTCCAACCGATACATGCACCCTGATCCCTTTTTTGAAAGATATGGAGAGTCACTTAGGATTTAAATATTCAGAAATCGTTGCAGATGCCGGATATGAAAGTGAAGAAAACTATCTTTTCATTGAGGGAAACGGACAGACCGCTTATATAAAGCCGCAGAACTACGAGATTTCGAAAACCCGAAAATACAAAAAAGACATCAGCAGAAGAGAAAACATGGAGTATCACGCAGACAGAGACAGCTATATCTGTCGGAATGGAAGGGAACTGTCTGTTACAAATGAACGCAGAAGTAAAACAGCCAGCGGATATGTCAGTGTAAAAACTTATTACAGAAGTCCAGACTGTACCGGCTGTCCTTATAAAACGGAATGTATCAAGGGAAACAACTGCAAAACACCTATGGAAAAACGTAATAAAGTGCTGATGGTCTCGAAGACGATGAGTCAAAAACGTGCAGAAGATCTGGAACGGATCACAAGTGAGTATGGAACGATGCTCCGTATGAATCGCAGTATTCAGGCCGAAGGTTCATTTGCTGATGTAAAGGAAGACATGAATTTTCGAAGATATCTGTACCGAGGAAAAGCAAATGCATTGGCAGAGAGCATCCTTTTGGCGATGGGACGAAATATCAATAAGCTTCATTGCAAGATTCAGACCGGAAGAACGGGGAGTCATCTTTTTTCATTAAAGACAGCATAGATTTTAATGGTTGAAAACAAAACAGTTTGAAATCAGGCATGCCGAAAGAGATGTCTGGGAATGAACTGTGTTTATAAGGGATGGAGGCGAAATCACAACCGATTTCGCTCCCATTTGGGCATAAAGCAGGGCTGCCGCCCAGCAAAAAATATTTGCTAGTGCGACAGCCCCATTTTTCATGGTAAGAAGGATTTCGGCCTGGAAGAGTTCAAAAAATACTTTTTTCACTCTATTTTGGAAATTTCAAAATAATGGAATGAAGTGGCTTACAAGATATCTAAATGATGCAACGAGTTTATAAATATTTTGTTTAGCAATTTGGCAGGTGAGAACATTGGAGATAAAAAAGGGAGATAACAAGCCAATGGTCATTCACACCAAGGAGAAAGCAAAGATTCATACCCATGAAGCAAGTGGAGCCACGATTAAAGGCAGCAACAGTTTCTAAATTTTGTAATAACAATACAAATGTATTGAAATAGAAATGATTTAGTGATTATAATGAAGAAAATAGATGGGAGTGAGGTGTTGAACATGGATAGTACAATTCAGGTCAGGGTAGAAGATGAGTTAAAGAGTAAATCAGATGAACTATTTAAGGATTTAGGGACAGATACAACAACAGCAATCAGAATGTTTTTAACCCAGGCAACTGCGACAAATGGATTTCCTTTTGAAATAAAAAGGCAGACAGAATCAAATCCATATGTACCTATGACGGAGACAGAAATGCTTGCAAAATTGGAAAAGTCCAGAGAACATGGGATGTTCAGAGATGCAGATCTTGTGGTTTCTGATATGAGATTGAAGTATGGATTATGAAGTTGAGAAAAATTCCTTACTCAACTTTTTATAAATCGCACCAAAACCGCATGATAGCCGTCGGAACGTTAGAATCTTCATTCTGCGTCCGTTTAGTACGAACAATACAGAGGGAACATAAACAGAAAAAATAGGAACTGAGGATGATAAGACGTGAAATCGATGTCAAGAGGGCTCCTACAAAGAGTCAGATAAAAATGTTAGAAGCGGCTGAAAGGCATCCCATCTGCTTCGATGAGGATTGCCCGGAACTGGCCGATGACGATTTGGTCAAATTCAAAAAAATTACTGATACTAAAAAAGAGCCTCCTTTTTACCAATGTCATTAAATTAAGCAAAAATCTCGAAATGAACTCTTTCTAAGAAATTAGAAGGGGTTCTTTTTTTGTGGCTGAAATCCAAAATCCGGTCGTTTTGATATCCGTAGCATCGCAATTAATGTGCCGCATCATTTTTCATAATATATACAGAGGTTTCCGACAGAAAACCGCCGCAGAAAATCATCGTGCGTGTGACATACTGAAAGCGAAACTAATATTGATATACTGCATTACGATTGTGGTGTGGGTATGCACATATAAATACGGATTATAGCTATAAAATGACCAAAAAGTGTTATCCGCAAATAATATCATCCCGAAAATTTTACATACTGTATATGTAGCTGTTGAGTGGCTCAGTAGGTGTGGATACAATTGCTGGGAAGCACAAACAGAAATTAAAATCATACAAGGAGGGTCATATAATGACAAGAAAAAATCTCATTAAAATCTCGGAAGAGACAAGAAAGAACCTTACTGCAGACCTTGCAAAGGTACAGGAGGCTGGTTACGATATCACGAATATCTCTGTCGAAAATCTTATTTCAAGAGCGCAGGTTCTCCCGGAAGTACATTTGCTGGATATTATGTACCAAGATGGTCTTAAGGAAGCAATGAAAACACTGATTTCTTATTATGCAGCTCCTGCAATTAATTATGAACAGGAGTATCTGATGCATACTAGATTTCTCGATGTGTTCCGCTTCTGCGGGAAAATGTTGGTAGATTCTACATATGATGACTTCAATGTGGATGAAAATGATTTGAAAATCGCTGCTTCTAAAATCAGCTCTCAGGTTGCTGCGATGCTGATTCCTGATTTGGAAGAAATTTATGATAGAGATTTTAAGGAAAAAAAGGATTTTATGGATCTTTTTAACATTCTGAACAGAAATTGGTCGGAGGATTTATTTGGTTCTAGCATTTACTGGCTGCTTCTGGGCATTATGGATTTTCCTGCAATCAAGTTTGTAGATACTCCAGCTGGAAGAATTAAATTCGCTATTTGGCTCAATGAGCTCACCGCCTTTTGGCCAGAAACTGTCTGGAATTGGGATAATTTCGATTGCTAAGCTATACAAAAGAGATGATCACATTTATGAAATAAAATTAAATGGTTATTGCACCAACATGTAGTAATCCTCAATAATGGGTGTGCTCGACGGCGCACATATCTAATCGGTGTAAATACGGAATCCGCTTGGTAGTTGGAAGAATATAGCAAGCTGTACATGAGGTTATTTATATCGGAATAAGGAAGATTCACCGTATGTGCTGATAGTGCATTCGCCGGTGGTGGGCTTAAACCTGCCGCCGGCTTTTCATTTGAGAATGGTTGACTTCCTATTTCCGGTCAGATTATGTTGCAACCTGGTGGTGTCCGTAAAGCGCAAAAACCATTATCCGCAAAAAAAACATCGATAATCAGTACAGATGTGATCAAAAAGTGTTATCCGCAAAAAAACATTGATAATCAGCCCAGATGTGATCAAAAAGTGTTATCCGCAAAA
>NZ_WQPQ01000040.1:0-360 GCF_018785365.1 Clostridium sp. MCC344
TGCTCTTTTTTTACCACTTCGGGCCAGTATGACCCAAAAGTTTGGGACAGGATTTACTAATCTTTCGCAACATTTATGTCTCCGGGCAAGCATGATAAAATAGAGGTAGGAAGGATAGATAAAGGAGGTTTTGAAGATGAAGATACTGCTGAAAATATTGGTTGCTCCCTTTGCTTTGGCGTTGTCCCTTCTGGCGGCTCTGCTGGTGTTCCTATTTGATATTTGTGCCGTCCTGCTGACGATTGCCTCTGTGATCCTGACGGTGCTGGGTGTCGCTCTCTTTTTCACGCCGACGCCCATAGGCGGGATTGTATTTCTGTTTCTTGCCTTCCTTCTTTCGCCGTATGGACTGCAAGCGGC
>NZ_WQPQ01000041.1:0-12192 GCF_018785365.1 Clostridium sp. MCC344
GTAGATAGGGCAGAGGTGGAAGTGCAGTAATGCATGGAGCTGACTGTTACTAATCGGTCGAGGGCTTATCCAGGAAGGTCTGGTTGGTTGATGAAACGGTGAAGATGATTTCAATATGTGGTTTTGAAGGTATGTGTGCACGAGTGGCTCAGTGGTGGAGTATCGCCTTGCCAAGGCGAGGGTCGCGGGTTCGAATGTCTACGCTCCGCTCCGGTCGTCGCAGGCGAACGTCCCCCGGACGTTCTGCGACGTCTCGTGCTCTCAATAAGATGTGAAAAAGAGGAGATGTCCGATGGATACCTCCTCTTTTTTCGCATGTTCGAGCCCTGCCGGGCTCGAACGGTTTGAAGTCTTGTCTTCGCTCCGGACGTTCGCCTGCGACGTCTTGTGCTTTTTTAAATAGTGCGGAAGTCTTGCTTTACAAGGGTTTCCGCGTTTTTTATCTCAGTCGAGAAGACTCTCACCTCTTTAGGTAGTGAGTAATAGCAAAAAGGCAGCAAAGCGAGATATCAGCAAGTATGAGTGCTATCTGGAATATCATATCGAACAGGGCGATAAACTCGATCATACGGGAATAGATGTGGGAGTCGTCAGCAGAATCGTCAGCATCATCGACTATAAGGCAACGGTAAAAGGCATGAAGCGGTGCAGGCCATGACGCAAATTCGATGGCCCACGAAGGAGTCCTGATCGGTATGATCTTTGTTCCGAGTGTCAAGGGCATCAGTCATCAGGGCGACGAATATACAAAACCGGAACATATAGATATGGGAGCGGATGTTCTGTATCAGACAGTGTTAAAACTGGATGAAAATGGATTTTAAGTTTTACAGATGATCGAATGAAGGGCTGAGATAAATCAGAAGACCACTGAAGGGGATAATCCTGTTCAGTGGTCTTTTTTGCTCTAATAGGAAAGATAATGTTACGTTAAAGTGCGAAAGCTATGATTCCTATAGAGCAAAAAGCCCCTCCGGGGGATCGCACTGCGGCGGAATGGAATGATGTCGCAGGCGACCCGCCTGTGAGAGAAAGCTATTTCAGTAAAACGCTCATGTCGGAGCCGGTGATCTTAAATGCGGCGCCAATCATTGTGGCAACACCGGCAGGAATTGCCTTCTCATCAAATAAGAGGGAAGCGTTGTGAAGGGCCAATTTTGATTCTGGGGTATCGTTGTGGGTACCAAGGCGGAAGATAGCACCCGGGATGTGCTCCAGATATCTTGCGAAATCTTCGGATCCCATGGACGGGGACGGAACCTGAAGAAGCTTGTCGTTTCCGAGAAGCTCTGTCACAGCCTCGCTGATCTCGTCCACAAGGTGGTCTTCACTGATCGTCGGTCCAACGCCGAAAGTGTAGGAGACTTCTGCGTCTCCACCCATCGCCCGGGCAGTTCCAATAGCGAGCTGTTTCAGAATTTCAGCAACATGATTTCTGGTCTCATTGCTCTGGGTGCGAACCGTTCCTTCAAAGTATGCCTCATTTGGGATAATATTTGCTGCGGTTCCAGCCTCGAGATGTCCGACAGTGACAACAACCGGATCGATTGCTGCTACACGTCTGGAAACGATGGTCTGGAGCTGTGTGATAATATGCGCAGCGATCACGACCGGATCAATCCCTTTCTGCGGATGTGCAGCATGACCGCCTTTACCGATCACCTTTACCTTGAAGGAATCAGATGCGCCTAACATGGTGCCTTTTCTCACCCCGATGGAACCTGCCGGCATATCCGGCCATGTGTGGCAGGCGAGGATGAAATCGGGTTTCGGGTTTTCAAGAGCACCATTTGCGATGGTCTTTGCGGCTCCTGTCATGACTTCTTCAGCTGGTTGGAAGATGAGTTTGATGGTTCCACAGAGGTCATTCTGGTATTCTTTTAATAATCTTGCTGCACCGATGAGGACGGTTGTGTGGAGATCGTGGCCGCAGGCGTGGCATTTGCCGGAAACTTCAGAAGAAAAGGGAAGTCCCGTGTTTTCCTTGATCGGAAGTGCATCAATATCTGCACGGATCGCAAGGACAGGCCCCTCTTTTGCACCGTGGATAAGGCCGATGACTCCTGTGGAATCTCCGTTCGGATGGTTTTCTATACCGGCATCATCGAGAACTTTTTTGATGAGTTTTGTTGTCTCAATTTCCTCAAAGGCTGTTTCAGGGTGACGGTGAATCTGGTGACGAATGTTTAAAAGATCTTCTTTATTCTGTTCGATTTTTTCAAGAAGTGTCATGGATTTACCTCCAAATGATAAAATTTAACCGAATCAAGCAAGTCCCCTGCTTCAATTGCGAAAAGCAATAAGCAGTGGGTGGGGAATTGCTTGTATCAGGAGGAGTGCAAGCTCCTTCTGATAAACTGCGGAGCAGTTATTCGGTTATGAGCAAGTAGCGAAGCGGATTGCGAATATCCGCTTGACAATGGATGCTGTTAAAAAATCCGCCTGTCGGCATAACAGGCGGATTTCAAGGTTTATGGATTATACAAGGTAGAAGAAGTAAACTGCAGCTGTGCAGATCACGAATGTAAAGATTGCATAAGGAAGGCCGGCTTTTGTATAATCTTTAAATTTTAATCCGCCAATTTCATATACAAGAAGGTTTGGACCGGTACCAAATGGTGTGCAGAAAGCAGCAGATGTTCCGATCGCTACGCACATTGCAAGTGCATGCGGGCTGATTCCGCAGGCTTCACCGATCATGATCGACATAGGTGTTAAGATCGCACAGAGGGAAGTTCCCATCATGAAGTTTGTTCCTACAACTGAGATCAAGGTTACTAAAGCAACAACTACGATCGGGTGCATGTTAGACATATATCCGGACATGGAGTCTACAAGGTACTGGGCTGCACCTGTGGAGGACATTGCGCTGCTTAATGTGAAGATTCCGGCTACCAGAAAGAAGGTGTTGACACTGAAGGACTTTACAGCATCCTTAGCACTGATGCATCCGGTAATAACTACAAGGAAAGCACCGAGTGCGGCAGCTACATGCATTGCCAAAAGCTTTGTTGCCATGCAGTAAACGATGAATAAGAAGATCAATGCAACGAATACCATTTTAGCAGGTTTACGCTCTGCAGTGTCTGGAATATTGCTCTCATCAACTTCACGGACAGCGAGATCCTTGATGTCGAAGAACATTAACCAGATGAAGGAGATCAATGCGATCGGAAGACCGATACGGACGAATTCAAAGAATGTGAATCCTTCATAAGCGGATTCCTCGAGGAATCCCTGGACTACAAGATGTCCGCCGCCGCCGATCAGAGTGATCATACCGCCGAGGCTTGCGAAAAAGGCAAGTACAATGTAGATTTTTGATAACGACACTTTGGATTTTTTACCAACCGCACTGGCGATCGGGATAAGGCAGCCAGTAGTACCGGTATCGTTTAAGAATGCAGAAAGAGCAGTAACGATAAGGGCAGTCCCGGCAATTACGCCTTTTTCATTTGTACCTAAAAGATTGATGACTTTCTCTCCAATGAAATCGGCGAGACCTGTCTTAAAGATTGCGCCGCCAACAACAAGGAGACTCATGAAGAAGATGACAGTTGTGTTGGAAAACTGTGAGAACGCTTTCGAAGGTTCTACAACGTTAAAGACAGCCAGAATAACTGGAATGCCTGCACCAATGACGATTGGGCTGACCGGCTGCCAGATTAAAAGAACGATCACTGCTAAGAACAATACCAGTGTCATAATGGCCTGTGCTGACATATTGATTCCTCCTCGGTAAAAGTAAAGCGATTAATCGTATTTACACTCATTGTTCTTGATATTCTGGATATTTTTATCCATATCATACTCAAAGAGTTTTACAACATCGAAGTCAGGGCGCTTGTTGTAGATGCCGCCGTTTGCGAGAAATTCCCTGCGGGCAATCTCTACTGCCTCTTTCTTTTCTGCTGTTTCAAGATATGGCAGGAAGTCTTCCGGAACAACAATTACGCCGTCTGCGTCGCCGAGAATGATATCGCCAGGTTTTACTACTGTGCCGCCGCAGGAGATCGGAATCTGTACTGCACCCTTACTGGTACCAGTCACCATGCTGGTAATCGGGGAGAAACCGGTGCAAAATACCGGAAAGCTTCCTTTTTTAAGAGCAAGCTTGTCGGTTGCCGGTCCATCGATAATGATACCTGCCATGCCACACTGCTGAGCCATGATTGCAACGAATTCGCCGACCCAGGCATATGTGGTCTCTGTTCCTCGGTCGATCACGAGAACAGATCCTTTTGGTGCTTTCTGCATTGCGTAGTATAGAGAAGTGCTGTCACGCTCAAATCCCTGAATTGTATAAGCCGGTCCGCATACTTTCATCTCATCAGCAACCGGTTTGATTTCCATTTTCATGAATCCGCCAGTAATCTGATGTCCGATGTTTGCCGGCGATACTTTCATAAAACGTTGTCTGATTTCTTCTGTGAATTCCATAAAAGTCCCTCCTGTAAAAGGTTTGTATTTGTGTTTGCATTGTTCCGTTCGCGCGACCAGATTGATTGTCTTTATTATAACAATCTTACGAAAAGATTTGAAACGAAAAAAATTGGTTAGTTTATTAAAAATATTGATAATGAAGCGTAATAAAGGTATAATTTCAACAATGATATGAAAGTGAAAGATGTTTTTGGAAGACAATGAATGTGGAAGGTCTATATTGAGATATCAGGAAGCAAATTTGGATTATATGAGGGAAGATTGAGAATGAATATTGAGAATATCCAGTGCTTTATCAGTCTGGCAGAGTGTCTTAATTTTACAAGAGCGGCAGAGCGGGAACACATCACGCAAACAACTATGAGTCATAAGATCAGTGTTCTGGAAAAAGAATTAGGAGTTAAGCTGCTGTATCGGGATACGAAACAGGTTTTTCTTACAAATGCGGGAACAAGATTTTACAGTCAGGCAAAAGAGATAATAAAAATGTACCATCAGACGGTGGAAGAAATACAGAATGTTCAGAAGGACTCACAGTCTGAGTTAAAAATTGGAATCGGGATTTATGAACATGCCCTGCTTAGTAAATTTATGAACTCCTTTATGGAGAAAAATAAAGGGAAAGTTAAAATTACCTGTATGGAGGAACATACCCTCACACTGATCCAAGATTTTCAGGACGGATTATTTGACGTTATACTGTGTAATGATTCGTTTTCTCACAAGTTTTTAACGTCGGAACTCAGGAATATGGGCTCCATGATCATAGATGAAAGCCCGTATGTTCTGGTGCTACATAAGGATAGTCCTCTGGCAGCATATGATCCGGTGCCGCTGGATAAATTAAAAACGCAGAACATGATTACGATGAAGTCTGTTCCTGAATCGGAGTTAAAGATTGAATTTAAGGGATTCTTTACCTTTAAAGATGCTGTCTATGTGAATTCCTGTAATTCAAAACTGGTGATGGCCAATGCCGGATTTGGGTTTACATGGCTCCCATCATATGCACTGGAATCCAGCTCGGGATACGACAATCTGCTATTCCGGAGATCGGACCCGCCATATAATTTAAGGAAGACATATCTTTATTACAAGAAGAACTCAGAGAATCCGATGGTGAAGAAGTTTGTTGAGAGTGTAAGGGAAATCGTGACAGGATAAATAGGTAGGTGAGATACAAATGAATTGGGCAGATGGAAAAATACGTTGCTGCTGGGCAAATCCGAAAAATGAACGGTACATCCGTTATCATGATGAGGAATGGGGCGTCCCGGTGCATGATGATTGGAAGCTATTTGAAATGCTGATCCTGGAGTGCTTTCAGGCAGGACTGTCCTGGGAATGTGTCCTGAATAAGCGCGAAGCGTTTCGCGAAGCTTTTGACGGCTTTGATGTTGAAAAGGTTTGTGTCTACAAGGAGGAAAAGCTGGAAGCCCTACGGAAGGATCCCGGCATCATACGCAACCGCCTGAAAATACAGGCTGCCGTTACCAATGCACAGGCATTCCGTGAAATTCAGAAGGAATATGGCAGCTTTTCAGAGTATCTCTGGCATTGGACGGAGGGCAGAGTGATCCGGGAAACCGGAAAAACAAGTTCGGAATTATCGGATGCAATTTCCAAAGACTTAAAGAAGCATGGTATGAAATTTGTGGGAACCACGGTGGTTTATGCCTATCTGCAGGCCGTCGGCGTGATCTGGTCGCATGAGGATGGGTGCTTTTGCAGGCATGAGGATGATATATGATGAAACAGAAACCGATAATTATTTATGAGAATGCCGTCCCAGGAAGCTTTGTCCGCAGGATCAATCGTTTCACAGCGGAGGTTTTGATCGATGGGGAGACGGAGCTGGTTCATGTGAAAAATACGGGTCGTTTGCAGGAGCTTTTGGTGCCGAAAGCGAAGGTGACGCTGCAGAAGTCATTGAATATGAACCGAAAAACGGCATACGATCTGATCTCTGTATACAAGCCAAAGTTAAAATGGGTGAATATTGACAGTCTGGCGCCGAATGCTCTGATGAAGCAGCAGTTCATGAGCCTGAATTATGATCTTGTGAAGGCAGAATATACTTACGGAGACTCCAGAATTGATTTTTACATGGAAAAAAACGGTGAAAAATTCCTGACGGAAGTGAAGGGCTGCACGCTGGCGGATGATCTGCATCCGGGCATCGGATTGTTTCCGGACGCACCAACGGAGCGAGGGGTAAAACATTTACATGAGCTGACAAAGGCGGCAAAGGAAGGCTGCCACACAGCAATCGCCTTTGTGATTCAGATGAATGGAATTCATCGGGTGCTGCCGAATGAGGCGGCACAGCCGGAGTTTAAGAAGGCGCTTGTGGAGGCTGCGAAGGCAGGTGTTCAGATCGTCTGTTACAGTTGTCATGTGGAAGCGGATCGTGTAAAGATCACGAGTGTAACCGAAGATACTTCAAGCTATGTGAATATGTAGGAAATGAAGGATTAAGAAGATGGGCAGGAGAAAGAGTATAATCGGGAGTTATGGTGGTGAATTTTATGTGCTTTTGGTGGTTTATGTTAATATGTGATATGATAATTCCCATTGTTATGGTTATTGTAGGAAGAATGATGTGGAAACATTGTCCAAAGCATATAAACGGTATGTTAGGCTACAGAACAACTCGTTCGAGGAAAAATATGGATACATGGAAATTTGCCCACGACTATTGTGGAAAACTTTGGTGGAAAATAGGATGGTTAATGATTATACCATCTGCTTTGGTACATATTCCGTTATACCATAGTGATGAAAATACGATTGGGGTTGCAGGGGGAATCCTTGTAACAATTCAATGTATTATTTTGATTGTATCAATTTATCCGACAGAGCAAGCTTTGAAAAAAAATTTTAATGATGACGGAACACGCAGATAAATTAGAATTTATGGAGGTAAAATAAAATGATGAAACTTGATAATTTTATTGGTATGATGACGGGACATTTTGATAACAAAGAGCAGTTTAATATGATGCAGGCAACAGGAAAAATATATCCTTATGCTAAGCATGTAAATACAGTCTGCAATGACAAAATAAATAATATTCCTCAAGATTTCAATGGAAAATTTGTTGTTGAAGAAAGTTACTATGAGACCAATGGTAACCGTCATGCATCACCGCACCTTTTCCTTATTATAGAAAATGAAGATGGAATTTTACTTTCCTCCTATGAGATTCCGGAAGGAGAAGACAAAAATACATTCTCATATGATTCTATGAAAAATGTTGATTATAGTGAACTGAAAAAATCTAAAAAGTTTACTCCGGCACTTTATCATGAAAATGATGGCATCTGGGAGGGAGGCAGCACAAGTCAGTTTTCACCAGTAATGACATTTAAGCTTTGGGAAAAGTTTTCTGATAGTTGTTTGGAAGTATCTGAAATTATAGAAGTTAACGGAAAGCGGACTTTTGGATACGATGATCCCATTATTTACAAACGTGTATAAATAAGTGATGAACATGGTGACAACTTCCAGTCTGCCTTTGCCCAACCGCAATCGATAGAAGTACAATTTTATATTGGCTCTTGACAAGTAACCACTCGGTAACTATAATAAAGTTACCAAGTGGTTACTTTGCTTAAGGAGAACATTATGATTGAAGGAACGAAGGAACGGATTTTAAGGATTGCTCTGGAGCTTTTTGCACAGAACGGTTACTTAGGGACATCTATGAATGATATCGCGGGGCAGCTGGGATTTACGAAAGCGGCCCTGTATAAGCACTATTCCAGCAAACAGGAAATTCTGGATAAGATCGTGGAACGGATGAACAGGATGGACTATGAGCGTGCCGCGGAATATGAAATGCCGGAAACGGAACCGGACGGCTTTGCGGAAGCTTATCTTCACACGCCGGTTCAAAAAATCCGCACATACAGCATGGCGCAGTTTGACCATTGGACAAAGGAACCGTTTTCCTCCAATTTCCGCAAAATGCTGACACTGGAGCAATACCGTGATCCAAAGCTCGCACAGCTCCATCACGACTATCTTGCCGGCGGGCCTTTGGAGTACATGGCGGCGATCTTCCGAAAGATGACCGATTCTGATGAGGATGCCATGCAGTTAGCTCTGGAATTCTATGGTCCGATGTATCTTCTTTACAGCGTTTACGACGGGGCAGAGGAAAAAGAATCGGTATCTTCCTTGCTGGCCGCCCATATCGACCATTTTATTTCCAAGGTGGAGTCTGGTTACAGAAAGAACGGAAAAACAACATGAATATTACCGTTATATATTCCACTGGCCGGAAGGCGCAGTCATGTACCTATAACATTGCCCGGCTGCTCATCAGGGAGCTTTTGGCGGACGATGAGCTTTTTGAGTTTCAGCTGCCACGGGACATGCCCCACATTTGCGTGGGATGCTATGCCTGTATCAAAGGACAGGAGCAAAAATGCGGCGGAGCTTCTGCACTTGCCCCGATCCTTGCTGCCATGGAACGGTCTGAGCTGATCATCTTCTGCACCCCAACGTATGTGTTCCATGCTCCGGGACAGATGAAAATACTGCTGGATCATTTCGCGTATCGTTGGCTGATCCACCGGCCGGATCTGTCGTTCATAAAGAAGCAGGCCGTCGTGATCAATACAGCCGGAGGTGGAGGCATGAGATCCACCGTCCGGGAAATTAAAGACAGCACCGACTACTGGGGGATCGCCAGAACGCATATTCTTTCGCAGAAAGTGTGGGATCATGACTGGACAGATCTGCCTGCATCGTTCCGTAGATCGGCAGAAAGGAAGGTGGTGCGGACTGCACGGAATGTCCGGCGCAGGGCCGAACATCTAACGCCATCATTCAAGGTGAGATGCCTGTTTATATGCTATCAGTTTTTACATAAGAAACAGAAAATGTCTGCGATTGATGATGCCTATTGGCTGGAGAAAGGATATGTCACAGGAAAACCGTGGAAGTAAAGCAAAATGGACCAAATTCTTTAAACCGAGGGATGCTTCTTGTACGAAGGGCAAGAAGATGGAGGAAGAAAGCGTATAATAAAAGGAGAGGAAAAATGTCAGAAAAGAATATTACGATTCGCTTAGAAAACAAAGACGATTACAGAGCTGTCGAAAACCTGACTCGCGAGTCATTCTGGAATGTTTATCGATCCGGCTGTATGGAACACTATGTACTGCATTGTTATCGGGATGATCCGGCGTTTGTGCCGGAGCTGGACTTCGTGATGGAGCTGGATGGAGAGCTGATCGGACAGATCATCTATGTGCGGTCAGAAATTGAATGCGATGATGGAAGAAAGGTGCCGCTTATGACCTTCGGCCCCATCGGCATTGCACCAAAATACAAACGGCAGGGCTACGGAAAGAAATTGCTTGACTATTCCATGGAAAAAGCAGGAGAAATGGGCGCAGGGGCGCTTGCCATTACCGGCAATATTGATTTTTACGGCAAGTCCGGCTTTGTCCCAGCAAAGACCAAGGGCGTGCGCTACGCTGATGACCCGGAGGCCGATTACTTTCTTATCAAGGAACTGATTCCCGGATTTCTGGACAGCATTACCGGTACTTATAAGGATCCGGAGGGATATTTTGCCTGTGAGAAGAATCCGGAAGCCTTTGAACAGTTTGAAGCGACCTTCCCGAAAAAAGAAAAGTTAAAGCTTTCCGGGCAGCTGTTCCAGAGAGGAGACATATAATTATGCAGGCATCAAAATCGGGGGCTTTTGATCCCGATATCATGCAATAATTATGGAGAAAGTCAGGTGATGATCGATGAAATATATCCATATAACAAAAGAAAACATCGACAGGGAGCATATCTGCTGCGCCATGTCCGGCAAGCAGGCTCTTGCAAAAAAGGAGTGGCTGAAGCAGCGATTTGATGAGGGACTTGTCTTTTATCGCAGTGAGGAGCGTGGAAAGTGCTTTATCGAATATATTCCAGCGGAAAACGCATGGGTGCCCATTGAAGCAGGAGGCTGGCTTTATATCAACTGCCTGTGGGTTTCCGGCTCCCTGAAGGGACACGGCTATTCGGCAGAACTGTTTTCCGAGTGTATCCGGGACGCGAAAGAACAGGGAAAGAAAGGTATTTGCATTCTGTGCGCTGAGGGACGGAAACGGGAATTTTTAGCTGATCCGAAATTTCTGAAGTATAAAGGCTTCAAAGTCGCGGATATATCTGACTGTGGGATCAACCTCATGTACCTGCCCCTTGCAGAGAATGCGGATCAGCCGAGATTCAAAGATTGTGCCAGACACCCGAAAGTCAGCGAAACGGGCTTTGTCCTCTATTACACCGACCAGTGCCCTTTCACCTATTATTGGGTGCCGAAGGTACAGGAGGCGGCAAAGGAACACGGGATCCCATTTCAAGCGATCCACATCACCGACAAAGAAGCCGCTCAGAATGTACCTGCGCCGGTCACCACCTATGCTCTGTTCCGAGATGGAGAGTTTTTGACTCAGGGCATTCAGTCGGATAAAAAGTTTCTAGCACTGGCGGGCATAAAAGGATGATAGATACGTTTCGCTACGATTACAAAGAGCAAGTATAAGGGTTGGAAAGTGAGGAAAAGAACATTTATGAAAAGAAAAATCATCATTGCGGTGGCAGTCATCGCAGGTATTTTGGCAGCAGTTGCGATTATTTCAATTTTGGCACAGACGCCGGCACCGATCTGACGAGCGGAAGACAATCCTGAATTCCAATTTTCAGCGTGCAGCTTCACAAGGCGCGTGTGGCTGCCGATTGGACAAACCTGAGAGCATACTATTCAGAGATTCAGACAGATTATATCGCGACCGGGAAGGCTAATCCAAAGGTGCCGATTGATGAATGGCATACAGAAATTACGTTCCTTGATGGACAAACGGTCAAACTGAAAGCGGGACAGATTGTGATCAGGGAACCAGGAGATCAAATGGATATGTATATGGATATCAGATTCTATATAACTGCAATGAATATCTAAAGCGGCCCCCAATATCAGACTGGGAGACACACTATAATAAATGTAGCTTGATTCTTGGTGCTGATGAATTATAAACAATGATAAAAGCAGACAAATAAAAGAAAGCAGGACAATGGAACTACCCCCAATGTCCTGTTTTTCTTATGTAACAGCAAATTTGTCTCAGAGGGAGTTAGGTCTCCGATTGAGAGAAATGCTTCGATGACAAGAATCACGCGCCAAGTCCCACGGACGTCCGACTTGAAAGAGGGCTACCGCAATCCCACTGGCTTTAGACGGTGGGTTAAGGTAGCCGGAAGCGGAGGTTTGTGCTATACTTGCATTATGGAAACGTGGAAATCAAAAAACAGACACAAATATTTGTTACAGTATCATATTCGTATGCAAGTATAGAAAGAAATTGCTGATGTCAAAACAAATATCAGATGATATAAAGCAGTTTTCTTATGAGATATGTCAAAAGCATAAGGTCATTATCAGATATATGGAGACAGATAAAGATCATATTCATTACATGATAGAAACAGAACCAACAATGTCTATCAGTAAAATAGTAAATCTGATGAAGAGTTATACAACATATCATATTTGGAAAAGATATCCGGATTATCTACGAAAACATTTCTGGAAAGAACATACTTTTTGGACGGACGGATATTTTGTCTGCAGTGTAGGAAATGTATCAGAAGAGATGCCCCGAAAATATATAGAAAATCAAGGGTAGGAAGGTGGCGACAGTGGGTGTTAAAAGCATATAAATACAGGATATATCCTAATA
>NZ_WQPQ01000042.1:0-357 GCF_018785365.1 Clostridium sp. MCC344
AAGGAGCATTTTATGGGAAATGCGTTTGGAATGATCCCCGGCTTGGAAACGGACGAATGGAGCAATGACGCCTGCCGCGGTTATGTCATTATGGCAATGGAGGACTGCGGATTTTCAAAGAAGGATATACGGCGTGTTGTGGGGCAGCTTTATGAAGTATTTGACCTCAACAGCGTGGAGGACGCCAAAGAAAAGTACCATTCCAGTCCTTACTGACCTCGGGCCATATCGACCCGAAGTGGAGAAAGCTCAAAGGGCGGCACCTGCTGGGTGTCGCCTTTTGACATTTCCCCACAGGACAAGCGGGAAAGGCAGGCATATACACGCACTTTCGCAAAGGAGGTTTTCAATGACGCA
>NZ_WQPQ01000043.1:0-7939 GCF_018785365.1 Clostridium sp. MCC344
GTGTAAGTCCGGTTCGGAGGGGAGTTCTCGGAAACCTGCCATAGTGATATGGTAAGGCGCCGGGTTCTTACCCTACTTGTCACATCCGTTGCGCCGCTTCCGATGGCTGCCATGATGGGCAAGGAATGGGGCGGGATGGGACAGAACTACCTCCGCTCCCTGCTGGCGCTGGGCTTTCAGGCGTTTCTCATCATCGTCTGCGTGGCAATTTATGCTGTGCTGGTGCAGAACATCGCTCTGGAAGATGACATCATCATGGCAATCTGGAGCTGCGTGGGCTACACCGTACTGCTGTGCTTTACGCTGTTCAAAACCGGCAGTCTCGCAAAATCAGTCTTTCAGGCACACTAAAACGGAAGGAGGTTTCCACATTGGCTTATGTACCCGTACCCAAGGACTTAACAAAAGTCAAAACAAAGGTCATGTTCAATCTGACCAAGCGGCAGCTTATCTGCTTCACGGGCGGAGCGCTTATTGGCGTACCGCTTTTCTTTTTGCTCAGAAAACCTACCGGAAACAGTGTAGCGGCTATGTGTATGATGCTGGTTATGCTGCCCTTCTTTATGCTGGCTATGTACGAAAAGCATGGACAGCCCCTGGAAAAGATCGTGGGCAACATTCTCAAAGTGGCTGTGATCCGTCCCAAGCAGCGTCCCTACCAGACCAATAACTTTTATGCCGTATTAAAGCGGCAGGAAATGCTCGATAAGGAGGTGTATGACATTGTTCACCGCAATGAAAAGCTGGCTGCGCCGTCTGCTGGGAAAACCGGAAGAAAAGACCGTGCAGCCGGTAAAGACAAAGAAAAAGCTGTCCCGCGCCGATAAGAAGCAGATCGAAGCGGCCATTGCCCGCGCCAACCGCACGGACAAAAAAGGAAAATCGGCACAGGACAGTATCCCCTATGAACGGATGTGGCCGGACGGGATCTGCCGTGTATCGGACAGCCACTACACAAAGACCATTCAGTTTCAGGACATCAACTATCAGCTCTCCCAAAATGAAGATAAGACCGCGATCTTTGAGGGCTGGTGTGATTTCCTCAATTATTTCGACAGCTCGATTCACTTCCAGCTGTCTTTTTTGAACCTTGCGGCATCAGAGGAGACCTTTGCAAACTCCATTTCCATCCCACCCCAGGGGGATGCCTTTGACAGTATCCGTGAGGAATACACCACGATGCTGCAAAATCAGCTGGCCAGAGGCAACAACGGTCTCATCAAGACCAAATACCTGACCTTTGGTATCGACGCTGACAGCATCAAAGCCGCCAAGCCCCGTCTGGAGCGTATTGAGACCGATATACTCAATAACTTCAAGCGTCTTGGCGTAGCCGCCAGAACACTGGACGGTAAGGAAAGGCTTTCCCAGCTTCATGCGGTATTCCACATGGATGAACAGCTCCCGTTTCAGTTTGAATGGGACTGGCTGGCTCCTTCCGGCCTATCTACCAAGGACTTCATCGCACCAAGTTCCTTTGAGTTCCGCACCGGCAAGCAGTTCCGTATGGGCAAGAAATACGGGGCTGTTTCTTTTTTGCAGATCCTTGCACCGGAGCTGAATGACCGTCTGCTGGCTGATTTTCTGGATATGGAAAGCTCGCTCATTGTGAGTATGCACATTCAGTCGGTGGATCAGGTGAAAGCCATTAAGACGGTAAAGCGTAAGATTACCGACCTGGACCGCAGTAAGATCGAGGAACAGAAAAAAGCAGTCCGTGCCGGATACGACATGGACATCATTCCCTCTGACCTTGCTACCTACGGCAGTGAAGCGAAAAAGCTGTTGCAGGATTTGCAGAGCCGAAACGAGCGAATGTTCCTGGTCTCCTTTTTGGTGCTGAACACGGCGGACAATCCCCGTCAGCTTGGCAACAACATCTTCCAGGCAGGCTCTATTGCCCAGAAGTATAACTGCCAGCTTACCAGACTGGACTTCCAGCAGGAAGAAGGGCTGATGAGCTGTCTGCCTCTGGGACTCAATCAGATCGAGATCCAGCGAGGGCTGACCACCAGTTCTACGGCTATCTTTGTACCGTTCACCACACAGGAATTATTCCAGAACGGCAAAGAAGCTCTGTACTACGGCATCAACGCCCTGTCCAACAACCTCATCATGGTGGACAGAAAGCTGCTGAAAAACCCCAATGGCTTGATTTTGGGTACGCCGGGTTCCGGTAAGTCTTTCAGCGCAAAACGAGAAATTGCCAACTGCTTTTTGCTTACCAATGATGATGTCATCATCTGTGACCCGGAAGCGGAGTACGCACCTCTTGTTGAGCGTCTGCATGGGCAGGTCATCAAGATCTCGCCTACTTCAACCAACTACATCAACCCGATGGACCTGAATTTGGACTACTCGGATGATGAAAGCCCGCTGTCCCTCAAGTCTGATTTTATCCTCAGCTTGTGTGAGCTGATCGTGGGCGGTAAGGACGGATTGCAGCCGGTGCAGAAAACCATCATCGACCGTTGTGTGCGTTTGGTCTATCAGACCTATCTCAATGACCCGCGCCCGGAGAATATGCCCATACTGGAGGACCTATATAACCTGCTCCGTTCACAGGAAGAAAAGGAAGCCCAGTATATCGCCACGGCCCTTGAAATCTATGTAACCGGCTCCCTCAATGTGTTCAACCACCAGAGCAATGTGGACATCAATAACCGCATTGTCTGCTATGACATCAAGGAACTGGGCAAGCAGCTGAAAAAGATCGGTATGCTTGTGGTACAGGATCAGGTGTGGAACCGCGTTACCATCAACCGTGCCGCTCACAAGTCCACTCGCTATTACATCGACGAGATGCACCTGCTTTTGAAGGAGGAGCAGACCGCCGCCTATACGGTGGAAATCTGGAAGCGATTCAGAAAATGGGGTGGCATCCCCACCGGTATCACGCAGAATGTCAAAGACCTGCTTTCCAGCCGTGAGGTGGAGAACATCTTTGAAAACTCGGACTTTGTGTATATGCTCAACCAGGCAGGCGGAGACCGTCAGATCCTTGCTAAGCAGCTGGGCATTTCCACGCATCAGCTTAGCTATGTGACCCACTCCGGTGAGGGCGAGGGCCTGCTGTTCTATGGCTCCACCATCCTGCCCTTCGTTGACCATTTCCCGAAGAATACTGAGCTTTACCGCATTATGACCACCAAACCCCAGGAACTGAAAAAGGAGGATGAATAACTATGAAACAGAATATTTGCGAACTTGATACCATGATTTTTTTTCGCGAGGCATTGGAGGCTCACGAATTCATGTTGCTTCCGGTAATGGCCTCCGCTGTTGTTGAGTGTCGTACCGCTGACAAAGAACTCAAAACCTTGAATGAGGATGGCGAAATTGGTCTTGCCCGTCTCTTTTCGATTTGGGCGAATATGATGTGTGCCCCTGGTGCAGCAACCATTGTAGGGTGCAGACCTATCACAATGCTCTCTGGGATTCTGGCGCAAGTCCATGCGTATCTCACCGTGCATCCGCTATATGATCCGGAAGGTTTGGCCCTCTATGTGGAGCTGCACCACATGATGGATGCTATCCTAATGGGTGATTGGTTTGAATAAAGAGCCGCGCCTGCGCTTTACCGATGAGGAACGGTCTGACCCAGTGCTGGAAAAGCCAATCCGCAAGGCGGAGAAAGCTGCGGCCAGAGCAGATAAGGCGCAGGAGAATATCCCGAAGAAAAAGGTCAGGCAGATGGTCATTGACCCGGATACCGGAAAAAAGACCTCGAAGCTGACCTTCGAGGACAAGAAAAAACCACCCTCCAAACTTTCTCAAGGGGTTAAAGAAGCTCCCGTCCATCTGGTCGCGGGCAAGTTCCATAAAGAGATCCGTGAAAATGAGCAGGACAATGTGGGCGTGGAAAGCGCCCACAAGTCCGAGGAGGCGGTGGAGACCGGCGCTTATCTGGTGCGGGAGGGCTATCGCAGCCACAAGTTGAAGCCCTACCGCAAGGCAGCCCAGGCCGAGCAGAAGCTGGAGAAGGCCAATGTGAATGCCCTGTATCAGAAGTCCCTACGGGAAAATCCTCAGTTTACCAGCAACCCTCTCTCCCGCTGGCAGCAAAAACAGAGTATCAAAAAGCAGTATGCCGCCGCCAAGTGCGCCGGTCAGACTGCCGGAAATACCGCCCAGGCTGCGTCCAAAACAGGAAAGGCCGCAAGGACGGTAAAAGAAAAGGCACAACAGGCAGGGTCATTCGTCATGCACCACAAGAAAGGTTTTCTGGTTGCCGGTGTGCTGTTCCTCCTCATCTGTATGCTGATGAATACCATGTCCTCCTGCTCTATGATGGCACAGAGTATTGGTTCTGTAATTTCCGGCACCACCTATCCATCGGATGACCCGGAAATGCTGGCGGTGGAGGCAGATTATGCAGCCAGAGAAGCCCAGTTGCAGGAGAAAATCGACAACATCGAAAGCAGCCACTCAGGATATGACGAGTATCGGTATAACCTGGATATGATTGGTCATGACCCCCATGAGCTTGCGGCATTTCTCTCTGCTGTCTTGCAGGGCTATACACGCCACAGCGCACAGGCAGAGCTGGATCGTGTGTTTGATACACAGTATCAGCTTACGCTGAGAGAAGAAATTCAGATTCGCACTTACACTGACGAAGATGGGGATGAGCATGAATATGAATATCGTATTCTCCATGTAACTTTAACAAGCCGTTCCATTGCCTCTCTTGCGCCAGAACTACTGACTCCGGAGCAGATGGAGATGTACCAGGTCTACCGACAGACTATGGGCAATAAGCCACTGTTGTTTGGTGGCGGTTCTCCCGATACAGGTGTTTCTGAAGATTTGACTGGTGTTGAATTTATCAACGGCACCCGCCCCGGAAATTCGCAACTGGTGGAACTGGCGAAAAGTCAGGTGGGCAATGTGGGAGGACAACCTTATTGGAGCTGGTACGGCTTCAACTCTCGCGTGGAATGGTGTGCCTGCTTTGTATCATGGTGCTATGGTCAATCCGGTCGAACGGAACCACGCTTTGCTGGTTGCCAGTCTCAGGGTGTTCCGTGGTTCCAGTCTCATGGACAGTGGGGCGCACGAGGATATGAAAACATCGCTCCCGGTGATGCCATTTTCTTCGATTGGGATCTGGATGGTTCCGCAGACCATGTGGGAATTGTTGTCGGAACCGATGGCAGCCGTGTTTATACCGTGGAGGGAAATTCCGGCGATGCCTGCAAGATCAAAAGTTATGACCTGAATTATCAGAGTATCAAGGGCTACGGCCTGATGAACTGGTAACAGAGATTTTTTAGAAGGAGTGATAGACGATGGCAAAGAACAAAATTGAACGCATTGACCAGGAGATTACAAAGGTCCGCGAGAAGATCGCAGAGTATCAGGAAAAGCTCAAGGCGCTGGAGGTACAGAAAACCGAGGCAGAAAATCTGGAGATCGTCCAGATGGTGCGCGCACTGCGTATGACCCCGGCTCAGCTGAGCGCCATGCTGTCCGGAGGCACAGTTCCCGGCAGTTTTGCTGATGACAACAACGAACAGGAGGAAAACAGCTATGAGGAATAAAGGATTGCTCCGAACACTTTCCGCCCTTTGCCTGACGCTGGTTCTGGCATCGGGCTTTACCGTTCCCGCTTTTGCCCAGGGCGCAGCGCTGCCCCCGGCAGAGGATACCACCAATGACAGCAATGTGGTGGTGGAAGAAACGGAAAAAGCACCTCCGCTGACCCCGGATGGCAACGCCGCTCTGGTGGATGATTTTGGTGGCAACAAGCAGCTCATTACCATTACCACCAAGGCAGGCAACTATTTTTATATCCTGATCGACAGGGCCAACGAGGATAAAAAGACTGCTGTTCACTTTCTGAACCAGGTGGATGAAGCGGACCTGATGGCACTGATGGAAGATGGAAATGCCAAAGAGGAGCCGCCAGCTGTGTGCAGCTGCACGAAGAAATGTGAAGCAGGGGCAGTTAATACGGCCTGCCCGGTCTGTGTAACTGATAAGAGTAAATGTACGGGAAAAGCACCGGAACCTCCGGCAGAAATACCGGAGCCGGAAAAAGAGAAACCTGCCGGACTGAACCCGGCTGCCTTGATCCTTCTGCTGGCTCTGCTGGGCGGCGGTGGCGTATTTGCCTACTTGAAGCTCGTTAAGAATAAGCCTAAGACCAAGGGCAATGACAGTCTGGACGATTATGATTATGGCGAGGAAGATTCCGAAGAATGGGAAACCGAGGATGAAGAATTCCTTGATACTGATGTTGAAGATATTGAGGCTGACGAAACTGAGGAAACTGAAAAGTAACAATCATGTGCAAACAGAAGGACGGAAAAAGTTTCCGTCCTTCTTCTCTATTTGATGTACTTCTACTACTCTCTCACCACTGGTATCAGAGTTAAAGAACTTCATTATAGATATATTTTGCTGTAAAACACCCCAATGATTTAATGAGAGGAGGAACCATCATGGCTCAGTATAAATTGGTAATTGCCGAAAAACCATCGGTTGCTCAAAGTCTGGCTGCGGTGATCGGCGCAACTGCCCATAAGGACGGGTATCTGGAGGGTAACGGCTGGCGTGTTAGCTGGTGCGTGGGCCATCTGGCCGGTCTCGCGGACGCAGACAGCTATGACCCCAAGTACGCCAAGTGGCGATATGATGACCTGCCTATCCTACCGGAGCATTGGCAGATGGTAGTGGGAAAGGATAAGAAAACGCAGTTTGATATTCTCAAAAAGCTGATGAATGCCCCGGAGGTGACGGAGGTGGTAAACGCTTGCGATGCCGGACGCGAGGGCGAGCTGATTTTCCGCAGCGTCTATGAGCTGGCAGGCTGTCAAAAGCCGATGAAAAGGCTCTGGATTTCTTCGATGGAGGACTCCGCCATAAGGGAGGGCTTTGCAAACCTGCGCCCCGGTGCGGACTATGACGGACTTCGGGATGCTGCCCTCTGCCGTGCCAAGGCCGACTGGCTGGTGGGGATCAATGCCACAAGGCTTTTTTCCGTGCTGTATCACCGCACACTCAACATCGGGCGCGTTATGTCTCCAACGCTGGCACTCATTGTCCAGCGAGAAGCTGAGATCGACACCTTTAAGCCGGTTCCCTTTTATACCGTGGCGCTGGAGCTGCCCGGTCTTACCGTATCCGGGGAGCGCATGGCGGATAAGGCCGCTGCCGAGCAGCTGAAAGAAGCCTGTCAGGGCGCCAATGTCACAATCAAAAAGGTGGAGTGCAAGGAAAAGTCCGAAAAGCCGCCTGCCCTCTATGACCTGACTACTCTGCAAAGGGATGCCAACCGCCTGCTTGGATTTACAGCCCAGCAGACACTGGACTATCTGCAAAGCCTGTATGAAAAGAAGCTCTGCACCTATCCCCGTACTGACAGCCGCTATCTGACCGGTGATATGGCAGACAGCCTGCCGGTGCTGGTCAATCTGGTTGCCAACGCTATGCCGTTTCGCAAAGGGATCGCCATTACCTGTGATCCGCAGACGGTCATCAACGATAAGAAAGTAACTGACCACCACGCAGTAATCCCTACCCGGAATCTCAAGGATGCAGACCTTTCTGCCCTTCCTGCGGGAGAAAAGGCAGTGCTGGAGCTGGTGGCCCTGCGTCTGCTGTGCGCCGTAGCCCAGCCCCATATCTATTCGGAAACCGTTGTGATTGCAGCGTGTGCCGGTGGGGAGTTTACCGCAAAAGGAAAAACGGTGAAGCACCCCGGATGGAAAGCACTGGAGGACGCTTACCGTGCCAAAAGGAAGGATACAGAGCCGAAAAAAGAGGGCGCAGAGAAAGCCCTGCCGGAGCTGACTGAAGGACAGACCCTTGCGGTTGCTGCTGCAATCGTCAAAGAAGGCAAAAACAGTCCACCCCAGCACTTTACAGAGGATACCCTATTGTCCGCGATGGAGACTGCCGGAAAAGAGGATATGCCGGAGGATGCCGAACGAAA
>NZ_WQPQ01000044.1:0-39987 GCF_018785365.1 Clostridium sp. MCC344
ATGCATGAGTAAATATCAACTGTGCAAGAGTAAACTCCACCGCCCTTTGGAGAAGTGGAATTTAAATTTTCATTTTAGGGTGTTTTCACTTGTTTGTACCCGGAGTTTACAGCTTTGTTCTGGAATGTTATACTTGCAAAAGACATGAAATATGGAAACATCAGCAGCGATTCAGAGCCTGCAGTTCTGGTATTTTCTGCGGACGGCGCAGGAGATGTGCAGATATATTTGATTTACGAAAATGAAAGGGAGCGCATGTGATGAGCGAGGAAAATAAAAGATCGATCCGGATCTCGGTCCGGAATCTGGTGGAGTTTGTTCTGCGCTCCGGAGATATCGACAACCGAAGGTCCGGGAACGCCCAGAAGGATGCGATGCTGGCCGGGGGACGGATCCACAGGAAGATCCAGAAACGGATGGGATCCGGATACCGGGCGGAGGTCCCGCTGAAACATGAAGTCACGGATGACGAGCAGGAGATCGTTCTTTCGGTGGAAGGCCGGGCGGACGGGATCTTCACGGAAAACGGGATCACGGTGATCGACGAGATCAAGGGCATGTATACGGATGTTGCGAGACTGGAAGCACCGATCGAAGTCCACCTCGCCCAGGCAATGTGCTACGGGTATTTCTACTGCTGCGACAAGGATCTGGACGGGATCCGCCTGCAGCTCACCTACTGCAATCTGGAGACGGAGGAGATCCGGCGGTTTCAGACCGACCGCTCAAAGGAAGAACTGGAACAGTGGTTTTCGGGCGTGGTCCATGAATATTTTAAATGGGCGAGATATCTCTACCACCATGAGCTGACCCGCGACGCATCGATCCGGAATCTGGAATTCCCATACCCGTACCGGGAGGGACAGAGAGACCTTGTGGTGTCTGTCTACCGCACGATCAGCCGGAAAAAGCGGCTGTTCATCCAGGCACCGACCGGGATCGGAAAGACGCTCTCCACGGTGTTCCCTGCGGTCCACGCGATCGGGGAGGGAAAAGGCGATAAGCTGTTTTATCTGACCGCAAAGACGGTAACGAGGACGGTCGCTGAGGAAGCACTCCGGATCCTTCGGGGAAAGGGACTGATCTTTACTTCTGTGACGATCACGGCGAAGGAAAAGCTCTGCCCGCTGGAAAACTGCGAGTGCAATCCGGATGCATGCCCGTATGCGAAGGGACATTTTGACCGGGTGAACGAGGCTGTCTTTGACATCCTGCATCTGGAACAGGAGATGACGAGGGAGAAAATCCTGGAATATGCCGAAAAATATAAGGTATGCCCGTTTGAATACTGCCTTGATATTTCAAGCTGGACGGACGGGATCATCTGCGATTACAACTACGTGTTTGACCCGAATGTGCGCCTGAAAAGGTATTTTGCGGACGGGCAGACGGGGGAATATCTGTTCCTTGTGGACGAGGCGCATAATCTCGTCTCGCGGGCGCGGGAGATGTACAGTGCTGAGTTAAAAAAGGAAGATATTCTCACGGTAAAGCGCCTGACAAAGGGCAAAGCTCCGAAGCTTACGAAGGATCTCGAGAAGTGCAATCAGGTGATGCTTGCGATGAAGCGGGAATACGAGACATGGCAGCTCTTATCGGATGTGACATCCCTGGCGGCAGCGGCGATGGCGGTCTTTTCGGATGTGGAGACATTTCTGGAGGATTTTCCGGATTTTGAAGGGCGGGACGAGGTCCTTGACTTTTATTTTGGACTCCGGGATTTCCTGAATGTCTATGAGCTATTGGATGATCATTACCGGATCTACGCGGAAAATGTGGGCGTTTCTTCCTTTAAAGTGCGGCTGTTCTGCGTGGATCCGTCCTCGAATCTTTCACTCTGCATGGCACAGGGGAACAGCACGATCCTGTTCTCGGCGACGATGCTGCCGATCCGGTATTACAAGACATTGCTCTCAGGAAATGAGGATGATTACGCGGTCTATGCGAACTCCCCGTTTGCGGAAGAGAAGCGGCTTCTCATGGTGGCGACGGATGTCAGCAGCCGGTATTCGAGGCGGAGTGCGAGTGAATACCGGAAGGTTGCGGAGTATATCCGGGAGGTTGTCCGGTCGAAGAACGGAAATTATATGGTGTTCTTTCCTTCCTACCAGTATATGGAGCAGGTCGAACAGGCTGTGGAGGAGCTGGATTTTCCGGCAGATCTTCTGGTGCAGGGACAGGGAATGAAGGAGCAGGAACGACAGGAATTTCTGGAAGAATTTGAGAAGAAACGGAATCATTCGCTGGCGGCCTTCTGCGTGATGGGCGGCGTGTTCTCGGAAGGAATTGATCTGAAGGAGGAACGTCTCATCGGCGCTGTGATCGTCGGAACGGGGCTTCCGATGGTCTGTGTGGAGCAGGAAGTCCTGCGCGGATATTTCGAGGAGAAAGAGGAGGCGGGCTTTGATTTTGCCTACCAGTATCCGGGGATGAATAAGGTTCTGCAGGCGGCAGGGCGCGTGATCCGGACCACGGAGGATGAGGGGATCATCCTGCTCCTCGATGACCGGTTCTTAAAGAGAGAATATCTGGAACTGTTTCCGAGAGAGTGGGAACATTTTCAGATGGTGAACCGGGGAAACGTGGGACAGTGCATGGAGGATTTCTGGGAGAGCAGAAAGTAAAAGAAAAAAGAGCCATGTCCGGCATGTAGTTGAGCGGGACATGACTCTTTTTGGTTTAATCCTACAGCATATCCATAAACTGCTTTGCAGCCTGGGAGACCGGAAGGTTCTCGTTGTGGACAACGACGAGCTGGCGGACCGGGAGAGTCTCGGAGAGCTTTAGGATAAAGAGCTGTTTTTCGTCCTCCGGGATACAGAAATCCGGGACGAAGGCGATCCCGAGGCCGATCCTTGCGAGGTCGATCAGAAGATCGTTGCTGCTGAGCTCGATCTCCGGGACCAGGTCGAGATGGGATTTCTGGAACATGGAGTGTAAAAACTCGCTGGTTGTACTCTTGCGGTCGAGCATCATGATCGGATAATCGAGAAGCTCGGCGAGTGTGAAGGTCTTATCCTGCAGCGGGAAGTGCTCGGCGCTTGCGACGAAGACATCGCGGAATTCGCGGATGGCACGGACGCTGTGGGTGTTTAAGAGACCGGAGTTCGGGTAGTTTGTGATGATGAAATCTACCTGGCCGTTCTCTAAAATGTGGGCGCACTCGATCGAGGTGGAGTTTGTCACTTTGATGTGGACGTTCGGGTAGAGCTTGTGGAATTTATTTAAGTACGGGACCAGGAAATAGCGGCAGATCGTGTCGCTGGCGGCGATACGGAGCTGGCCGCCGTTTAAGGTGTTTGCCTCTAAGAGCTGGGTCTCGCCTTTGTGAATCAGGTTCATCGCCGGTTCGATATGTTTAAATAAGATATCGCCTTCCGGGGTGAGCTGGACGCGTTTTGTACTTCGGATGAAGAGGGTCTGGCCGAGCTTTTTCTCCAGGACCTTGACGGACTGGCTGACCGCGGACTGGGAGATGTAGAGGCATTTGGAGGCCTCGGAGAAGCTCAGGGTTTTTGCGACGTAGTAAAATACTTTATATAATTCGTAGTTGATATCCATTATTAGTCCTCCTAATGAAACAAGGTTATTTTATCATAGAATGGGGGATTTGAAAAGGGGGAAAAGGAAAATTGGTTGTTGCCTGCTGTTGCCAAATTGGTTGGCGGGCGGTGAGCATCCGGCCAGGAGTGCTGGGGATGCGGGGATGGTTCCTCTAACCTCCCGGGAGACTGCTAAGGGCGGAGAACAGCGGACACAACTCGCTTCGCTCAAACAAGTGTCCGCTGTTCTCCAACGCAGTCACCCGCGAGCTAAGAGGAAGCCAGATCCCCGGATCATGCACTCCTGTCCGGACGCTCACCGCCGGCGGCGGTATTGCTGGCATATTTTAAGAAGGGATGTTTCTGTGGATAGTGACAATCGTTGGGCAGAAGTTTCGTTATTTTTGCGGGTGACATGTGCTTATGTATGAATTCCAGGAGAGAAGTAAATTCTGCGAGCCTGGTGCAATAGGTTTTTTCTTTACTATGGAAGTCAGGGAAAAAATATGGTATGCTTACAGGGAACATGGAATTTTTGATATGTTTATATTTTTATCAATAGAAGAACGGAGAGAAGATCATGGCAGAGAAAATGAGATATGGCAGTAATGAGAATGAGAGTGGGAATGTTGATGACGAGTTCAACAATGCGAATGAGGAGCTGAATCCAGAAGATATTTACCGTGTATATATGGAAGAGATCGCGGCGATCCCTCCGTGCAGTGAGGAGGAGAATGAGAAGCTGCTCGGGGAGATCCGGAGTGGGAATAAGGCGGCGAGGGAGCGTCTGATCGAGGGTAATCTGAAAAATGCGCTGTTTTTTGTTCAGGATTATATCAATAAGGGCGTCCCGATGGCGGATCTGATCCAGGAGGCGAGTATGGAGCTGATGATGCTGGCGGATGAAGGCTTTGAGGGGAGCTTTGAGAAGCTTTTAGAGAGCCGGATTCGTGTCCGCATGGAGGAGATCATCAACGACCAGAAGAAGGAGACGGATATCGAGGAGGAGATGCTGGCGCGCGTCAATGTTCTCCAGGAGGTTTCAAAGTCCATGGCGGAGGAGCTTGGGCGTGAGGCGAAGCTTTCGGAGCTTGCGGAGCGCATGAAGATGACGGAGGACGAGGTCCGGGAGATCATGAAGGTGACAATGGATGCGCTCAGCATGAGCAAGATCAATCAGGATCTGCAGAGTTAATAATTTGCGGTGATACAGGATGGAAAAGAGTTCATCGCTGTGGGAGTATGCTGGATGTGACAACTGATAAGCATAAGTAATAAAATAAATTAGATATATTAACTTTACTAATCACACAAATCTGTGCTATGATAATGGAAAATGGATTGCTCCGCACGAGGTGGCGCTGCAGTCATGAAAAATAACAACCATCGGACAAAGCCGTTTTCCAGGAGGAGAGACTATGAGCGTAAAGCGCGTGTTTGTTGAGAAGAAACCGGAATATGCAATCAAGGCGAGAGAGCTTCGCGAGGAGATCGAGAGCTACCTTGACATTACAGAGGTAACGGGCGTTCGTGTACTGGTCCGCTACGATATTGAAAATATTTCTGAGGATGTATATAAAGAGGCACTCGGAACGATTTTTTCCGAGCCGCCGGTCGATGAGGTGTTCGAGGAGACATTCCCGCATGGCGCGGACGACGTGGTATTCTCCGTCGAGTATCTGCCTGGGCAGTTCGACCAGAGAGCTGATTCTGCGGAGCAGTGTGTAAAGTTATTAAATGAGAATGAGGAGCCGGTGATCCGCTCCGCAATGACTTATGTGATCTCCGGAAAGCTTTCCGCTGAGGAGATCGCTGCGATCAAGTCCTTCTGTATCAACCCGGTGGACTCCAGAGAGGCGTCCGAGGAGATCCCGGAGACACTTGTGACCGTATTTGATGTGCCGGAGGATGTTGCGATCTTTGACGGTTTTAAAGATATGGATGAGGCGGCTTTAAAGGAACTCTACAGCTCCTTAAATCTCGCAATGACCTTCAAGGATTTCCTTCACATCCAGAATTACTATAAGAACGAGGAGAAGAGAGATCCGTCTGTGACAGAGATCCGTGTGCTCGATACATACTGGTCCGATCACTGCCGTCATACGACATTCTCCACAGAGCTGAAAAATGTGACATTCACAGACGGTGACTACAAAAAGCCGATTGAGGACACTTATAACCAGTATCTTGCGGATCATAAAGAGATCTACAAAGGCCGCGACGACAAGTTTGTTTGCCTGATGGACCTTGCGATCATGGGCATGAAAAAGCTCCGCAAAGAGGGCAAACTCGAAGATCTCGAGGTTTCTGATGAGATCAACGCCTGCTCCATCGTTGTTCCGGTCGAGATCGACGGAAAGACAGAAGAGTGGCTTGTAAACTTCAAGAATGAGACTCACAACCATCCGACCGAGATCGAGCCGTTCGGCGGCGCTGCGACATGCCTCGGCGGTGCGATCCGTGATCCGCTTTCCGGACGTACTTATGTATACCAGGCAATGCGCATCACAGGTGCGGCAGATCCGACAAAACCGTTAAATGAGACATTAAAGGGAAAACTCCCGCAGAGAAAGATCGTCACAGAGGCTGCCCATGGATACAGCTCCTACGGAAACCAGATCGGACTTGCGACCGGTTATGTAAAAGAGCTTTACCACCCGGGATATGTTGCAAAGAGAATGGAGATCGGTGCCGTTATGGCAGCAGCTCCGAGAAAGAACGTCATCCGTGAGACATCCGATCCGGGCGATGTGATCATCTTACTTGGCGGACGTACCGGACGTGACGGTATCGGTGGTGCGACAGGTTCCTCCAAGGTGCACACAGAGGCATCCATCGAGGTCTGCGGCGCTGAGGTCCAGAAAGGTAATGCCCCGACTGAGAGAAAGATCCAGAGAATGTTCCGCCGTCCGGAAGTTTCCAGACTGATCAAGAAGTGCAACGACTTCGGCGCAGGCGGAGTTTCCGTAGCAATCGGTGAGCTCGCAGACGGACTTCTGATCGACCTTGACAAGGTTCCGAAGAAGTATGCAGGTCTTGACGGAACAGAACTTGCGATTTCCGAGTCCCAGGAGAGAATGGCAGTTGTTGTTGACCCGAAAGATGTTGACGCATTCTTAGGCTACGCAGAGGAAGAGAACCTTGAGGCGGTGACGGTTGCGACGGTTACCGAGAGCCCGAGACTCGTTCTCACATGGCGCGGAAAGACCATCGTTGATTTAAGCCGTGCGTTCCTTGATACGAACGGTGCTCACCAGGAGACAGACGTGACCCTGGAAGTTCCGAACCACGAGGGAACCCCGTTTGAAAAGAAAGAAGTGGGAGACGTTAAGGAAAAATGGCTGAAGATGCTCGGCTCCTTAAATGTATGCTCCCAGAAAGGTCTCGTTGAGATGTTCGACTCCTCCATCGGCGCATCTACCGTTATGATGCCGTATGGCGGTAAATATCAGCAGACCGAGATCCAGACCATGGTTGCAAAGCTTCCGGTCCTCGAAGGAAAGTGCGACGCTGTGACCATGATGAGCTACGGCTTCGATCCGTATCTCTCCAGCTGGAGCCCGTACCACGGCGCGATCTATGCGGTCCTCACATCCGTTGCGAAGATCGCGGCAGCAGGCGGCGATTATAAGAAGATCCGCTTCACATTCCAGGAGTACTTCCGCAGAATGAGCAGCGAGCCGACAAGATGGAGCCAGCCGTTCGCAGCACTTCTCGGTGCTTACAACGCACAGCTCGGCTTCGGGCTTCCGTCCATCGGCGGAAAGGACAGCATGTCCGGAACCTTTGATGAGGAGAGCGGAAAGGAGATCGACGTTCCGCCGACACTCGTCTCCTTCGCAGTTGATGTGGCGAACGCAAAGAACATGATCTCTCCGGAATTCAAGAAAGCCGGAAACAAGATCGTTGTACTTGAAATCAAGAAAGATTCCTATGATCTCCCGGATTACGCGCAGATCATGGATGGTTATGATAAACTTCATGAGGACATCAAGGCAGGCCGCGTGATCTCCGCTTATGCCGCTGAGGCGAACGGTATCGCAGAGGCTGTCAGCAAGATGGCATTCGGCAACCACTTAGGCGTAAAGATCGAGCATGACGTGGATCCGAGAGACTTCTTCGCACCAGCATGGGGCGACATCGTATGCGAGGTTCCGGCAGATAAGGTCGGAGAGCTTCAGATGAGCTACCGTGTGATCGGTGAGGTTACCGACAAGGCAGACTTTGAGTACGGCAATGTCTCCATCACGCTCGATGAGGCATTAAAGACATGGGATGCGACTCTTGAGGATGTATTCCCGACCGAGAGCGGCGTGAAGAAGGAAGAAGTTAAGAACGAAGTATTTAAGGCAGACAACATCGTGATCTGTGACCACAAGATCGGAACTCCGACCGTATTCATTCCGGTATTCCCGGGTACAAACTGTGAGTATGACAGTGCAAAGGCATTTGAGCGCGCCGGAGCGAATGTCATCACGAAGGTATTTAAGAACATGAGCGCCGAGGATATCCGTGATTCTGTCGAAACTTACAGAAAATCCATCGGGCAGGCGCAGATCGTCATGTTCCCGGGCGGATTCTCCGCAGGCGATGAGCCGGAAGGTTCCGCGAAGTTCTTTGCTACCGCGTTCCGCAACGAGGTATTAAAGGACGAGATCATGAAGCTCTTAAATGAGCGTGACGGACTCATGCTCGGTATCTGCAATGGCTTCCAGGCACTCATCAAGCTCGGACTCGTTCCGGAAGGAAAGATCGTAGAGCAGAAGCCGGATTCTCCGACCCTGACCTACAACACGATCGGACGTCATGTCTCCAAGATGGTGAACTTAAAGGTTGTCTCCAACAAGTCCCCGTGGCTTGCTGAGGCAAAGCTCGGCGGTATCTACATGAACCCGGTATCCCACGGTGAGGGACGTTTCGTAGCTCCGAAGGAGTGGATCGACAAGCTCTTTGCAAACGGACAGGTTGCGACCCAGTATGTGGATCTTAACGGCAATCCGACGATGGATGAGTACTGGAACCCGAACGGCTCCTTCATGGCGATCGAAGGTATCACAAGTCCGGATGGACGTGTATACGGCAAGATGGGTCACGCAGAGAGACGTGGCGACTTCGTTGCAAAGAACATCACCGGAGAACAGGATCTGAAGCTGTTTGAGAGCGGTGTGAAGTACTTTAAATAATTGAAATACTGATACTTTGAATGCCCCGGGGGATGCGTACTCCGGGGCATTTGCTGTGGTGCTGTTTCCTGTCACATCACCGCGGTGATTCAGTTAGTTGACAGAAACCAGGGCGCGTACTAAACTGAAGATATCCGTGGCCGGCGGACAGAATGGCCGAATGAAGACCGCTTCGCAGGACAGTTTCCTGCGGAAAGCTCAGGAGGCAGCCGCGAAACCATGATGACAAAATTGAATTTTGGGGGTATCTGATATGGCATGCACAACAATCTTGGTAGGAAAAAACGCATCATATGACGGTTCAACGATGATCGCGCGAAACGATGACTCCGGTTCCGGACATTTCACGGCGAAGAAATTCGTGGTGATCCATCCGGAGGAGCAGCCGAAGGTATACAAGTCAGTCCTTTCCCATGTGGAGATCGAGCTTCCGGGCGACCCGATGAAATTTACGGCAGTCCCGAATGCGATCAAAGGAAAGGGGATCTGGGCGGCCAGCGGCGTTAATGAGAAGAACGTGGGAATGACAGCGACAGAGACGATCACATCGAACGCCCGCGTGCTCGGCGCAGATCCGCTTGTAAAATATCAGCCGGCGGAGGACGGAAAAGAGGAAGCTGCCGGCGGGATCGGTGAGGAAGACCTTGTATACATCACACTTCCGTACATCAGCAGTGCGAGAGAGGGCGTGATCCGCCTCGGAAGTCTCCTGGAGAAGTACGGGACTTATGAGATGAACGGCATCGCTTTTCAGGATGCGGGTGAAATCTGGTGGCTCGAGACGATCGGCGGCCATCACTGGATCGCAAAGCGTGTTCCGGATGACCGGTATGTGGTGATGCCGAACCAGTTCGGTATCGATGAGTTTGACTTAAACGATGCGTTCTCTGAGCAGAAGGAGCATATGTGTTCTTCGGACCTTCGTGAATTTATCGCAGAGAACCATCTGGACCTCTCTTTAAACGGCGGAAATGGCAGTCATTTTGATGCGAGAGCTGCGTTTGGAAGCCACAGTGATTCCGATCACATCTACAATACTCCGAGAGCATGGTTCATGTGCCGCTACTTTAACCCGCATACAAAGAAGTGGGATGGACCGGATGCGGACTATACGCCGGAGTCCGATGATATCCCGTGGAGCATGGTGCCGGAGAAGAAGGTGACAGTCGAGGATGTCAAATATGCACTTTCCTCCCATTTCCAGGGAACTCCGTTCGACCCGTATGCGAAGAGCGGGGACGGCCTCCAGAAGGGCAAATACCGCGCGATCGGGATCAACCGCAACGATTTCCTGGCTCTGATCCAGATGCGCCCGGACGTTCCGGCAAACTGCCAGGCAGTCCAGTGGCTTGCATTCGCGTCCAACGCGTTCAATACGCTGGTCCCGTTCTATGCGGCTGTTGACGAGACTCCGGAATACCTTGCGAACACCACAAAGGAAGTTTCCACAGGGAATTTCTACTGGTCGGCAAGAATGATCGCCGCGATGGCGGACGCATCTTTTGCGAAATCTGCGATCCACATCGAGCGCTACCAGAATGCGGTCCAGGCGAAAGGACATGCCCTGCTCCGCAAGTATGACGCCGAGGCTGCAAAGATCACGGATCCGGCGGAGAGCAGAAGACTTCTGGAGAAAGCGAACCGTGAGATCGCAAAGATGTTAAAGGAAGAGACGGGGAATACCCTGGATCATGTGCTCTTTGAGCTCAGCAATTCCATGAAGAACGCGTTTTCAAGATCTGACGCATAACAAGTTCAGGCCGAACGCATGTGAGACTTGACGCGTAATTCCGGCCGGTGGAAGCTGATAAATTCTTCTCAGAACGAGACCTCTGCAGGGATGATGCGGTGTAGATCAGGCCGCAGGATCCCGGGCGGAGGTCTTTTGTCATATTTTTGTACTTTTTGACGCTTGACACGGGAACCTCATCCCGTTATGCTACTTATGGCAGAAAATGCTCAGATTTACATGCCGCGCCTTTTTGTGTTAAGATAAACAGAAAGAGCGCAAGGCGCATGGAAGCTGAATACAGGATAAATGAGGTTTTAAGATGGAAGAAAAAGAGGTACAGGGAGCACCGGTGCACAAACGGCGTGTCCGTTACAGCGGGACACACCCGAGACGGTTTGAAGAAAAGTATAAAGAGCAGAATCCGGAGAAATATGCCGATACGATCGAAAAGGTCATCAAAAAGGGCAGCACTCCGGCCGGCATGCACATCTCGATCTGCGTGAAAGAGATCCTGGATTTCCTGGATATCAAGCCGGGAATGCAGGGGCTGGACGCCACACTTGGATACGGCGGTCACACGACGGAGATGTTAAAAAAGCTGGAAGGACAGGGGCATATGTATGCTCTTGACGTGGATCCGATCGAGATCGTAAAGACAAAGGAACGCCTGAAGGAACGCGGCTTCGGAGAGGAGATCCTTACGATAAAACAGATGAACTTTGCCGATATCGACAGGCTCGTCCCGGAGGCGGGGCTGTTTGACTTTGTCCTGGCAGATCTCGGTGTCTCCTCGATGCAGATCGACAACCCGGAGCGCGGTTTCACTTATAAGGCCGATGGTCCGCTGGATCTTCGCCTGAACCCGGAAAAAGGAATATCTGCGGCGGAGCGCTTAAAACAGATGGATATGGAAGAGATCGCGGGCATGTTCGCGGAAAACTCCGATGAGCCTTATGCGGAGGAGATCGCACGGGAGATCGCAAAGAGAAACCGGAAACGTCAGTATATTGAGACGACCACGGAATTAAAAGAAGTGATCGAGCAGGTGCTTTCTTTTATCCCGGAAAAAGAGCGGAAGGAAGCCGTGAAGAAATCCTGCCAGAGATGTTTCCAGGCGCTGAGGATCGATGTCAACCAGGAATTCGAGGTTCTGGAAAGCTTCCTCTCAAAACTGCCGGGGATCCTGGCACCGGGCGGAAGAGCTGCGATCCTGACCTTCCATTCCGGGGAAGACCGCCTTGTAAAGTATTACTTTAAGGACGGCAAAAAGGAAGGAATCTACAGCGACGTTGCGAGCGATGTGATCCGTCCATCGGCGGAAGAATGCCAGAGAAACCCGCGTGCAAGATCCACAAAGATGCGCTGGGCGATCCGGGATGGCGAAAATCCGCACAGGATGTAAAGAAAAAACAGGCTCGGAAACGGAACTTGGAAATGAGAGAAGGAAACGGTTCAGCAAATCTTAGTATTCATTTGGCGGAATGGTTTCCGGAAGACAGAATCAGAAAGAAAAATAGATTATGAACAAAAAGATAGAAGAAACAACAGAGGAATACGAGAGAAAAGAAGGGAGTGGGCTCGAGCGCGCGGGAGCCGCGGCGATATTCTTCTTGTCGCCGGTATTATCCTACATCATGTTTGAACTAGTGACAGGAAATCTTGCCGCAGTGCTGCCGAAAAATGCGGTGCTGAACATGGTGTGGATGTTTGCGCTGTACCTTCTGGTATTCGGAATCTCCGGAAGTAGCCGGATCTCCATCCCTGTATCCTCCGTGATCCTTTATGTGATCTCTCTGGCGGAAGCCTTTGTCGTATCCTTCAGAAGCCGCCCGATCATGATGAGTGATGTCCTTGCGGTGAAGACCGCGATGACGGTGGCCGGGAGCTATAACTACACACCGACCTTTATGATGATCATCTGCGGGATCCTCCTGATCATGTGGAATGTACTGGCGCAGCTCGTGCCGGTGAGGATCAGGGGGAAGAAAAAAAGAGCTGCCGTGTTTGGCGGATCCGCTGCTGCGGTCGCGGTGTTTATCGGCGGCTTCTACACGGTCCTTGTCCCGAAACTGGGACTGGAGGTAAATCTCTGGGACCCGACGACTTCCTACGCGGAGAACGGCTATGTGCTGGCGTCGGCGGTATCCTTAAAATATCTGGTAAAGAAAGCTCCGGAGGGTTATTCCCAGGCGAAGATCCAGGAGATCTATGAAAAATATGTGGGAAGCGAAGAAGAGCAGAACGAGGAGACGGCGGCCGCGGTGGAAGCGGGAGATGCGGTCCAGCCGACCAACATCATCTGCATCATGAACGAGAGTCTTTCCGACCTGTCGGTGGATGGGGAATTTACGACGAATACAGAGTATTTCCCGTTCCTCAACAGTCTGACGGAGAATACCGTAAAGGGAAAACTCTGCATGCCGGTGTTCGGCGCGATGACCAGCAACTCTGAGTTTGAGTTCCTGATCGGTGATTCCATGTACCTGATGCCGAGAGGCAGCATCGCTTACCAGTTCTATGTAAATCCCGGCGTCCGCTCCATGGTCAGCACGGTGAAAGACCAGGGATACACGGCTGTCGCCATGCACCCGTACCCGGCAGAGAACTGGAACCGCCGGATCTGCTACAATAACATGGGATTTGACGATTTCATGGATATCAGCGCCTATGAGGGCCGGGATGAGCTCCGAAATTATATCAGCGATCTGAGCGATTTTAAACTCATCACGGAGTATGTCGAAAAGAAGGCAAATCCTGATGACAAGTTATTCCTCTTCAATGTGACGATGCAGAACCATGGCGGATATACGATCCCGTTCGCAAACTTCGATCAGGAAGTATGGCTTACCGGGGACATGGAAGGAAAGTATCCGGAGGCGGATATGTACCTGTCTCTTGTGAAAAAATCGGATGAGGCATTTGAGTGGCTCGTAAATTATTTCTCCCAGTGCGACCAGCCGACGATGATCGTCATGTTCGGCGACCACCAGCCAGGGATCGAGGACGAGTTCTTTGACGAGGCGATGGGAGTGGAGAGCGCGAAGGCCCCGAACGAGCAGAAGATGTGCTGGTACGAGACTCCGTTCGTGATCTGGACCAACTACGACCAGCCTGCGGAGGATATGGGACGCTTAGGTGCGATCTACCTTTCTTCCTACGTGTTAAAGCGCGCGAACCTCTCACTGACTCCGTACAACGAGTTTTTACTGCAGCTTTCCGAAAAGCTCCCGATCATCCATCATCTCGGCATCTGGGAGTCGGACGGAACTTACCATGGCTGGGAGGACGCGGAGAGCGGAGAGTACGAGTGGAAGGAACAGCTGATGGAGTACGAGAACCTTGTATACAACCACAGCCTGGATCCGAAGACCGTAAATGAGATGTTTTCGATTTCGCAGTAAAAACTTTATGCCGAATGCATGTATGACTTGGCGTATCATTCTGGTCAGCATGAATTCATAAGATTTTTCGAAATTGCTGAGACAAATATAAAACAGAGGGCAGCCTGAAAGAGGGCTGTCCTTTTTGCTTACAGAAAATTCCGATGGAACTTCCTGTAAGCAAAAAGGCACTGTGCGCCTAAGATGCGCACTCGCGCGAGATGAAGGTTGTCGCAAGCGACCGCGCGAGACGCCCGAATGTACTGAGGCATATTCTTTTAATTTACGCGAACAACGAGCCAAAGTCTGCGCTTGCGCGAGACCTTGGCGACTGTCGTGATAACAAGGGGAAACTCGCGAAGCGTGTTTTCACTTGTTCAAAAAATTTCTCAAATAGGATTGACAACTTGGTTAGTTAGTGCTAATCTTTGTTAGTAGGAACTAACAGCCGATAAAGATACCCCCACAGGGAATCCGAAATGTGCTGTTTTTGCGGTTGTGAAGTCATGGCATGGCTGCGATAAAAAGGAGGCGTGATCAATGATAAACGGAATTATTATCGTTGTACTGATCGTGGTCGCGATCTTTGCAGTGAAAGGGGCAATGCACCAGTTCGTCTACGGCTGCTGCGGATCGAAGGACGTGGAGAAAAAGATCAAGGTGCAGGATAAAAATACGTCGGATTATCCGTACTATGCAGTTGTCGGCGTCGATGGAATGAAATGCAAACACTGCAAGCTCCATGTGGAGAATGCGTTCAACGAGAAGGACGGCAACTGGGCGGAGGTAAACCTCGAGAAGAAGGAAGCCGATGTCCGGATGAAGACAAAAATGACGGACCGTGAGATCCGCGATACCGTGAGCAAAGCCGGATATGTGCTCCGCGATATTGAATGGAAGCAGGCGTAGGAAATTTTTTAATTCGGAATGCGAAGTATCGGCAAGATCAGATTGACGGATATGTTGTGTACAGGCAGCAACGATTTTACAGGAATGAGAGGGATGCCGGATGTGGCAGAAAAAAGACATCGTGAATGAATTCCAGAGGCTTGGAAAACGCATTACAAAACAGAGAATGGTCATCCTTGACGTGATCCTGGAACAGAACTGGACAGACTGCAAGGAAGTTTACTATGAGGCTGTGCAGAGGGATTCGACTGTGGGACTTTCCACTGTCTACCGGACGATCCGGATGCTGGAGGAGATGGGCGTTTTAAAGCGTGTTTACCAGTATGTTTTTACCGATGAATCGGGAGAACAGGTCGATGGGGAGAGCGAGATCATCGCACCGGAATTTCACGGAAAAAGCGGGCTCAGAAAGACTGAAAAAGACGACGAAAAATGCTGTTCCGTCAGCGCGTCATAAAAGAGATAATTGTCAAAAATTGACAAAGTTTCTCAATTAAAGACATTATATTTGACTAACCGGGAGGTGTGGTGTTACCATGTTGAAAACGCAGAAAGACCTTCCGGTTTTTCCCGTTGTGTATAAAAAAGAAAGCAAGGAAGTGAGGACCGATGAAACACCATAAATTCTGGGCGTGGGCAACCGTTTTCTGCTTTGCTATGGTCATGTATACCGGTTATAAACATAAGTGACCGGGATGACCGTAACTGTTTCGTATCTTTACAGTTACAGATAAACTAGTGATTCTATTTTTTATTTACAGGAGGATTTAAAAATGTTAGATGTAAAGAAATGCTTAAAATTAAAAAATGTCGCTGTATTCGCAAGTGGTGTTCTCTTTGGAACAGCAGGTATCAAGGTCCTTGGAAGCCAGGATGCAAAGAAATTATATATTAACTGTCTCGCAGCAGGTCTCCGCGCAAAAGAGTGCGTGATGACAACTGCTTCCAACATCCAGGCAAACGCTGAGGATGTTCTTGCAGAGGCAAAGGAGATCAACCGTGCCCGTGCGGAAGAAGAGTTCGGTGAGGAAGAAGAGACAGCAGAGGATCTCACAGAGACTGCAGAAAATACAGAGGACGCTGAATAATCATCATGAAAACAGGAATCAGATTTACGGTAAAGCATGAAATCAGAGGCCGTATCCGAATCCATCTCACCAGAGGACGCCTGTCGATCAGACAGGCGGACCTCTTTTCCTTTTATCTCGCATCCCTTCCACAGGTAACGGCAGCAAAGGTATATGAGAGAATCGGAGATGCGGCGATCAGTTATACTGGCACGAAGGAAGACCTCATTGCAGAGATCTTAAAATTCTCGTTTGACGATGAGAAATTAAATGAACTCGTGCCGACAACCGGAACCAGAGCGTTAAATCAGGAATTCCAGGAAAAGCTTGTGACTAAGTGTCTCACAAGATGCTTCACAAAGATCTTCCTTCCGGCTCCGGTCCGCGCGGTATGGACTGCGATCCAGTCTGTTCCGTATATCATCAAAGGAGTCAGAAAGCTTGCAGGAAGAAAACTGGAAGTCGAGGTCCTCGATGCGACCGCGATCACGGTTTCCATGTTGAGAAGCGATTTCAACACGGCAGGATCCGTCATGTTCCTTCTCGGGATCGGTGAGCTTCTTGAAGACTGGACCCACAAGAAATCCGTCAGCGATCTTGCTGGCAGCATGTCCTTAAATATCGAGAAGGTATGGCAGAAGACAGGAGATGCGGAAGTCCTTGTCCCGATCTCCGATATCAGGGAAGGAGACCTCGTTTCCATCCATGTCGGCAGCGTGATCCCGCTTGACGGCGTCGTTGAGTCCGGCGAGGCGATGGTAAACCAGGCGTCCATGACCGGCGAGTCCGAACCGGTCCGCAAAGAGAACGGCATGTACGTCTATGCAGGAACTGCGGTCGAGGAAGGAAATATCGTTGTCCGTGTCAAGAAGGCAGCTGGATCTACAAGATTTGAGCGTATCGTCAAGATGATCGAGGATTCAGAAAAACTGAAATCTTCCCTTGAGACGAAGGCATCCGGTCTTGCGGACGCTCTCGTTCCGTGGAGTCTCGGCGGCACGATCGTGACCTACCTTCTCACGAGAAACGTGACGAAGGCGATCTCGATCCTTATGGTCGATTTCTCCTGCGCGTTAAAGCTTGCGATGCCGCTTTCCGTTCTCTCCGCGATGAGAGAGGCGAGCAGCTACAAGATGACCGTCAAAGGCGGTTCCTTCATGGAAGCCGTTGCAGAGGCGGACACGATCGTCTTTGATAAGACCGGCACACTCACAAAGGCACAGCCGGTCGTTGCCGATGTTGTCACCTTTGAGGGACGCGATCAGGATGAGATGCTCCGGATCGCTGCCTGCCTGGAAGAGCATTTCCCACACTCCATGGCGAACGCGGTTGTTGCGGCATCCAAAGAAAAAGGACTCATCCATGAGGAGATGCATTCCAAAGTCGACTATATCGTGGCCCATGGAATTGCCTCCCATATCGGAGAGGATAAGGTTCTGATCGGAAGCTACCACTTCGTATTTGAGGATGAGAAGTGCGTGATCCCGGAGGGCGAGGAAGAGAAGTTTGAGGCACTCCCGGCAGAGTACTCCCACCTGTATCTCGCGATCGCGGGAAGACTGGCGGCTGTGATCTGCATCGAGGATCCGCTCCGTCTGGAAGCTCCGGAGGTCATGAAAGAACTCCGGAAACTCGGGATCAAAAAGATCGTCATGATGACAGGTGACAGCGAGAGAACAGCGCGTGCGATCGCTGCGAGAGTCGGTGTGGATGAATACCACTCAGAGGTTCTCCCGGAAGATAAGGCAAACTTTGTGGAGGCGGAGAAGAACGCAGGCCACAAGGTCATCATGGTCGGCGACGGCATCAACGATTCCCCGGCTCTTTCCGCAGCCAGCGTCGGTATCGCGATCAGCGAGGGCGCTGAGATCGCGCGAGAGATCGCGGATATCACGATCTCTGAGGATGCGATGTTCCAGCTTGTGACCTTAAAAGCGATCAGCAATGCGCTGATGCAGCGTGTCCACAGAAATTATCGCTTTGTCATCAGCTTTAACTTCGGTCTCATCATCCTGGGAGTGATGGGGGTACTCGCTCCGGCGACATCCGCCCTGCTCCACAATACGTCAACTCTGTGCATCAGCATGCACAGCATGACGAATCTCCTGAAGGATGAGGAGAAAAAACATTAAACTATAAGAATGACCGATCTGCCCGCGGCCGGAAACATCCGGCTGCGGGTATTTTTTACGCGGACAACGGGCCAAAGTCCGCGCTTGCGCGAGACCTTGGCGACTGTCGCGATAACAAGGGGAAACTCGCGAAGCGTGTTTTCACTTGTTGTGCCGCGCCTGTCAGGAGTCCGGCTGTGTTCGATTTAGTGGTTCACAAGCGGCGGATTTCATGCTATACTAATGCAGGCATGTGGCAGAAGTCTGCCATCTGCTTCTTAAAAATGACAAAGGAAGGCACAAATATGAACTATATGATCTGTATTCCTTCACCGAGACTCGTCTCGAGGGAATACTGTGAAAGGATCCACAACATTCTGGCAAGAATGTCGGATCAGTACCGGGTCAATATCGTTCCGGAGCCGGTAAAGATGCGGCAGGGATCCTGCCCGGATTTCTATAAGAAATACCGGATCTACAAAGATATCAAGGATCGCGACGGAAACGGAGAGGCATATCTGACCTCCGAGGAAGAGAACATGATCTTAAGTGTCTGCAGAAATCCGGAGGAAGTGGAGCTCATGAAGAGCTGCACCTACGCATACCGGTATCCGACGACGCTGGTCCTCAAGAGCTTCCGGGAAGATAAGAAAAGATAACGAAGCGTTGGCAAACAGGTAAAAGTGTGATATACTTATTCTAAGTCCGCGGGGCGGCTGGGGGCTGCCTGGCGGGAAGGAAAAAAGAGAGCTGTGGCGTCTGGAACGAAAAAGTCACAGAAGATTTACGAGGAGTGCAGAGAAGATGAAAAACAGAAGAGTTTTTTTAAAGCTCAGCGGAGAGGCCCTTGCAGGTCCGAAAAAAACTGGCTTTGACGAAGATACGGTGAAGGAAGTCGCAAGACAGGTCAAGGCGTCTGTAGATGCCGGTGTACAGGTCGGGATCGTGATCGGCGGTGGAAATTTCTGGCGCGGACGCACGAGTGACGCGATCGACCGTCCGAAGGCGGATCAGATCGGAATGCTCGCGACTGTGATGAACTGTATTTATGTATCCGAGATCTTCCGCAATGCGGGAATGAAGACACAGATCCTCACCCCGTTCGAGTGCGGAAATATGACAAAACTGTTCTCCAAGGACCGTGCGAACAAGTATTTTGAGCACGGAATGGTCGTATTTTTTGCCGGCGGGATCGGACAGCCGTATTTCTCTACCGACACAACGATCACTCTGATGGCAATCGAGATGGATGCGGACTGCATTCTCCTCGCAAAGTCCATCGACGGCGTATACGACAGTGATCCGAAGGTAAATCCGAATGCGAAAAAGTATGACGAGATCTCGATCCAGGAAGTGATCGACAAGCAGCTCGGAGTCGTTGACCTGACTGCTTCCATTATGTGTATGGAACACAAAATGCCGATGGCGGTATTCTCCTTAAACGAAAAGGATGGAATCGCGAACGCCATGCAGGGAAAAATTAACGGTACGATCGTTACCGTCTGATAACAGGAGGAAACCATGAGCGAAGAATTAAAAGTATATGAAGAGAAAATGGAAAAATCCATCGATGCCCTCTTAAACGAGTACGCATCCATCCGCGCAGGACGTGCAAACCCGCATGTACTTGACAAGATCAAAGTAGATTACTACGGAACTCCGACTCCGATCCAGCAGGTCGGAAATATCTCCGTTCCGGAAGCAAGAATGATCCTGATCCAGCCGTGGGAGAAGAGCCTGATCCGTCCGATCGAGAAAGCGATCCAGACTTCCGAGCTTGGAATCAACCCGAGCAACGACGGAACAGTGATCCGCCTTGTATTCCCGGAGCTCACAGAGGATAGACGTAAAGAACTCGCAAAGGACGTAAAGAAGAAAGGTGACGGGGCGAAGGTTGCGATCCGTAACATCCGCCGCGATGCGAACGAAGCGTTCAAAAAGATGGAAAAGAACGATGAGATCTCTGAGGACGATTTAAAGGATCTTACCGAGAAGGTACAGAAGCTGACAGACAAGGCGATCGACAAGATCGATAAGGCCGTAGAGAACAAGACGAAGGAAGTTCTTACCGTATAAAAACGAACAGCCTGATTCCTGAGCAGAGGGAAATTTCCGGATGGAAGATCCCAAATCGTTCAGGATGACGGTACATGACAGACGGGGACAGGGGAAGATTTCCTGTCCCTTGTTTTTACATTGGTTATAAAAGGGAGAACAAATATCATGGAAGAGAATTTAAAGATCCCCGCCCATGTGGCGCTGATCCTGGATGGAAACGGAAGATGGGCGAAGAAGCGCGGACTTCCGAGACAGCTTGGACATAAAAAAGGCTGTGAGACACTGGAGCAGGTCGTTGAGGACGCAGCACGGCTTGGAATCCGGTATCTGACCGTATATGGATTTTCCACGGAAAACTGGAAGCGCCCGGAGGAGGAAGTCGGTGCGCTGATGCAGCTGTTCCGCTTCTATGCGAAGAGACTTCTCGCGATGGCGGAAAAGAATAACATCCGGGTCCGCATGATCGGCGAGAGAAACCGGTTTGCACCGGATATCGTCGAGGCGATCAACGGTCTGGAAGAAAAGACGAAAGAGAATACAGGAATGACCTTCGTGATCGCCGTAAACTATGGAAGCCGTGACGAGATCACGAGAGCCGTGAGAAGGATCATGGCGGACTGTAAGGATGGAAAGATCGCGCCGGAGGAGATGACGGAGCAGGTCTTCGCCTCCTATCTCGACACCGCGGGGATTCCGGATCCGGATCTCATGATCCGCACGAGCGGGGAACTCCGCCTTTCCAACTATCTGTTATGGCAGCTCGCGTACTCAGAACTCTACGTGACCGAATGCCTGTGGCCGGACTTCAATAAGGAAGAATTATTGAATGCGATCCGCCAGTATAATAAGAGAGAACGCCGGTTCGGAGGAGTTGCGGCGGTAAAAACAGAGTAAGAGGTGATCTTATGTTTACGACCAGACTGATCAGCGGAATCGTCCTTGTGATCATCGCGGCGTTTCTGCTTGTTGAGGGCAGCACGGTCCTCTATTTTGGTTCCCTGGCGATCTCTTTGATCGGACTTTATGAGCTTTACCGGGTCATGAAGATCGAAAAGTCAGCGCCGGGATATGTGGGCTATGCGGCTGTCGTGGCCTATTACTGGATCATGGGAAGCAGAGAGCAGTATGTGACGTTCCTCGCGATCGTTTCCCTCATGATCTTAATGACGATCTACGTGGTGACGTTCCCGAAATACGGAACAGAGCAGATCACGGTCGCATTTTTCGGGATCTTTTATGTCGGGATCATGTTTTCCTATCTCTATCAGGTGCGAGAGATGCCGGACGGAAAATACCTTGTCTGGCTGATCCTTTTAAGTTCCTGGGGCTGTGATACCTTTGCCTACTGTGTGGGAAAGCTTTTCGGAAAACATAAAATGACACCGAAACTGAGCCCGAAAAAGACGGTGGAAGGCGCGGTCGGCGGTATCGTCGGTGCGGCAGTGCTGGGTTTCCTCTACGGAACCTTCTTTAAGAACAATATGATTCAGGTGACGAACCCGGGCGTGATCTCAGCGGCTGCCTGCGCGATCGCAGCAGTGATCTCCATGGTGGGAGATCTGGCGGCATCCGCTATCAAGAGAAACCATGATATCAAGGATTACGGAAATCTGATCCCGGGTCATGGAGGGATCCTGGACCGGTTTGACAGTATGATCTTTACGGCCCCGGCGATCTATTTTGCGATCACGTTCATGGGGATCCGCTAGGAAAGGATGAGACCGGCAGTCCGGCGAGAGAGACAGAAGACCGCCGCCTGCGGAAAACGAAAGGGTTTTAATTATGAAAAGAATTGCTATTCTGGGTTCTACGGGATCGATCGGGACCCAGACGCTTGATGTAGTCCGTGCGAATGGCGATATTGAAGTTGTCGGGATCGCGGCGGGCAGAAATATTCAGGCGCTGGAGAGCCAGATCCGGGAATTTTCCCCGAAGATCTGCGGCGTCTGGGATGAGGAGAAGGCGAAAGAACTGGCTGTCCGTGCGGCAGATACAGATACGAAGATCGTCTCCGGCATGGAAGGACTTTTAGAGATCGCAGTCATGGAGGGCTATGAGATCCTCGTGACAGCGGTGGTAGGCATGATCGGTATCCGACCGACAATGGCGGCCATCGAAGCCGGAAAGGATATTGCACTGGCAAACAAGGAGACGCTCGTGACGGCGGGACATCTGATCATCCCGCTCGTAAAGGAGAAGAAAGTCCGTCTTCTCCCGGTGGACAGCGAACACAGCGCGATCTTCCAGTGCTTAAACGGGGAACACGGGAATAAGATTGAAAAGATCCTCCTGACAGCATCCGGCGGTCCATTCCGCGGCTGGACGAGAGAACAGATGAAAGATGTACAGGTTGAGGACGCCTTAAAGCATCCGAACTGGTCCATGGGTGCAAAGATCACGATCGACAGCTCCACGATGGTCAACAAAGGACTCGAGGTCATGGAGGCAAAATGGCTCTTTGACGTCGGAATGGACGATGTCCAGGTTGTTGTGCAGCCGAAGAGCGTGATCCATTCGATGGTGCAGTTTGAGGACGGCGCGGTGATGGCGCAGCTCGGCACGCCGGACATGAAGCTTCCGATCCAGTATGCACTCTATTACCCGGAGCGCAGACCGATGAAGGGAGATCGTCTGGATTTCTGGACAATGAAGGAGATCGTCTTCGACAAGCCGGATTATGAGAATTTCCGCGGCCTGGCACTCGCGAGAGATGCAGGAAAAGCGGGCGGATCCGTTCCGGTCGTCTTCAACGCGGCGAATGAGTTCGCGGTCGCAAAATTCCTCGCGAAGAAGATCAGATACCTTGAGATCACGGATATGATCGAGGCGGCGATGGAGCATCATAAAAAGATCGCTCATCCGTCCCTGGACGAAGTGCTCGAGGCGGAAGCGGAGACATATGAGTTTTTAAAGAAACAGTGGGGATTCGTAACTATTCAGTAGGTCTGCGCATTTATTGCGCTGACCGTAAGAAAACATTGGTTTGAAGGCAAAAATCCTATCGGCGTAGCCGATTTGGAATGGATTTTTGCGCGTAACTGTGAAGGTACTGAACAGTTACGGGGATTCTAACGAATAATAGAAAGCAGGTGAACAATAAAGTTGAATCTTGGTTATCTGGCAGCGGTGGTGGTCCTTGGCGGTATCATCCTGTTCCATGAGTTTGGACATTATCTCCTGGCGAGGTTAAACGGGGTCGCTGTTGTGGAGTTTTCGGTGGGTTTTGGGCCGAGACTTCTCTCCTGGGTGAGCAAAAAGACCGGGATCCGGTACTCATTAAAACTTTTGCCGCTCGGCGGATCCTGCGCCATGCTGGGAGAATTCGGGGAAGATGAGAATGAAAAGGAAGAAATTCCGGATGTGAAGGGAGTTTCCTTTTTCGATAAAGGACCGCTTGCGAAAATGGCGGTGATCGCGGCCGGACCGATTTTTAATTTTATTCTGGCTTTTGTGTTCTCGTTTGTGATCTTATCCTGGGCGGGGATCGATCTTCCGGTCCTTGCGGGAACTTCCGAGGGAATGCCTGCACAGACGGCAGGACTTCAGGAAGGCGATGTGATCACGAAGCTTGACGGCAGAAAGATCCATCTGTCAAGAGAGATCTCCATGTACCTCATGTATTCGGGACAGGATCTGGTGCAGGTGGAATATCAACGGTACGATGAGAGCTCTGCCTCCTGGACGACGGGACATACGGTGATCCAGCCGGAGCTTAAGGATGGGAGATATTATCTCGGCGTGATCCTGCGCGGATACCGGAGTGCGGCGGAATCCCCGCTTCAGCTTCTCCAGTACAGCGCCTACGAGGTGCGCTACTGGATCCTCACGGTGATCGACAGCTTAAAGATGATCGCCGGCGGAAAGGTTTCGACCAACGATATCGCCGGTCCTGTGCGGATCGTCACGATCATCGACCAGACGGTGGAGGAGAATACGCAGTACGGCTTTGTGACGGTTGTGATGAACCTCTTAAATCTCATGGTCATGTTCTCGGCAAACCTCGGAGTCATGAACCTGCTCCCGTTTCCGGCGCTTGACGGCGGGCGGCTGGTGTTCCTGCTTTGGGAGCTCGTGACGAGACATCCGGTGAGCCAGAGAGTCGAGGGCGCAGTCAATATGGCCGGGATGGCGCTTCTCATGACATTTATGGTATTTGTCATCTTTAATGATCTGAGGATCATTTTATAGTTTTTGAAATTGGGAGAGAAATGTATGTTTAGAGATCATACAAGAGTAATTCAGATAGGGGACAGAAAGATCGGAGGGGGAAATCCTGTCCTGATCCAGTCCATGTGCAACACGAAGACAGAGAACGTCGCGGCAACGGTGGAGCAGATCCACCGCCTCGAGGAAGCCGGATGCGATATCATCCGCGTGGCAGTCCCGACGATGGAGGCTGCGGCTGCGATCCGCGAGATCAAGAAACAGATCCATATCCCGCTCGTCGCAGATATCCACTTTGATTACCGCCTTGCCATCGCTGCGATCGAGAGCGGAGCGGATAAGATCCGGATCAACCCGGGCAATATCGGGGCGCGGGAGCGCGTAAAAGCTGTCGTGGATAAGGCGAAGGAGTACGGGATCCCGATCCGTGTGGGCGTGAACAGCGGTTCCCTGGAAAAAGATCTTCTGGAGAAATACGGCGGCGTGACCGCGGAGGCGCTCGTTGAGAGCGCGTTGAAGGAGGTTGCCGTTGTCGAGGAGCTCGGCTACGATAATATCGTGATCAGCATCAAATCCTCCGACGTTTTGATGTGCGTGGCAGCGCATGAACTCATTGCGAAAAAGACGGATTATCCGCTCCATGTCGGGATCACGGAGTCCGGAACGTTGCTTTCCGGCAATATCAAGTCCTCCGTGGGACTTGGAATTATTCTCCATGAGGGGATCGGCGATACGATCCGTGTCTCCCTGACCGGTGATCCGGTGGAGGAAGTAAAGAGTGCAAAGCTGATCCTGAGGACTCTGGGACTCAGAAAAGGCGGCGTGGAAGTTGTTTCCTGTCCGACCTGCGGAAGAACCCAGATCGATCTGATCCACCTCGCAAACCAGGTCGAAAATATGGTATCCGGCATGGATCTTGACGTGAAAGTTGCCGTTATGGGCTGCGTGGTCAATGGTCCGGGCGAGGCGAGAAGCGCGGATATCGGGATCGCCGGAGGGATCGGCGAAGGTCTCCTGATCAAAAAGGGAGAGATCATCAAGAAGGTACCGGAAAATGAGCTTCTTTCCGTTCTGCGGGAAGAACTTTTGAAGATGCAGGAGATGCAGAAATAAGTATGGAAAAACCATTCCTTGAAGTTTTCCCGGGGCTTCATATTGCGGATGAACTGAAAGAGCTTTTGAAACTTGTCGTGGTGGAAAAGGTCACCATGACAAAGGACAGAAGCTCTATTCGTGTTTATATCAGAAGTCCCAGACTCATTCATAAAAAGAACATTTATGCCCTGGAAGACGGGATCGCGAAGCAGCTGTTTCCGGGAAGACCGATCACGATCAAGATTCTTGAGAAGTATCGTTTGTCGGCACAGTATACCCCGGAGAAGCTCTACGATGTCTACCGGGACAGCATCCTCATGGAGCTTAAGAATTACGGCATGATCGAGTACAACATTCTCCGTCGGGCGGACACAAAATTTGTGACCGACGACAAGATGGTTATGACGATCGAGGACAACCTGATCTACAGGGAGCGGTCGAAGGAAGTCGGGCGCGTCCTCGAGAAGATCTTTACGGAGCGCTGCGGACTTGCGGCGGAAGTGGAGTTTTTATATAAAGAAGCGGAGAAGAAGGACCCGATGGACCAGCCGGTGTTCATGAAGCCGGGCGGAGAGCTCATCATGGGAACCCGGAATGAGGAGAATTACCTGGAAGGCACCGCGGAAAGTGCGCCGTGGGACGAAGGTCCGGCGAACGGCGGATTCAGCGGAACGTTCGGAGACGGCAATGGAGACGCGGGGGCCGGGATCACGGCACAGAGCGCTGGAAATTCCGGATCCGCAGGACGGTCCGGCGCGGCGGACGGCGGTAAAAAAGCCCCCGGAGAAAAAACGGCGTCTGGTTCCGGAGCATCGAAGCAGAAGACGGATGCGGCAGGAAAGCCCGGCGGAAACCAGAACGGAAAGTCTGCCGGTGGTGGACAGAACGGCGGCGGTTTTACAAAGAAGACTTTCGGCGAGAAGGGAAAAGGCGGCTTTTCCGGCGGCTTCCGGAAAGGTTCCGACGGAAGGATCCCGTACCGGAAATCGGAGAATCCGGATGTTCTGTTTGGGCGCGATTTTGAAGGCGATGCGGTAGATATTCACGATATTGACGGTGAGATCGGCGAGGTTGTGATCCGCGGCAAGGTGATCCGCGCGGAGAAGAGGGAGCTCCGGAGCGGAAACAAACTCATGATCTTCGATATCACGGACTTTACGGACAGCATCACGGTCAAAATGTTCCTCAGGGAAGGCCAGGAGGAAGATGCGACAGCGGCGATCAAGGAAGGAAACTTCATCAAGATCAAGGGCATCACGACGATCGACAAGTTCGACGGTGAGCTCACGATCGGTTCCATCGTCGGCATCAAAAAGAGCGAGGACTTCACGTCCAAGCGTGTGGATAATGCCCCGGTGAAGCGTGTGGAGCTCCACTGTCACACGAAGATGAGCGACATGGACGGTGTCTCCGAGGTGAAAGACCTCGTAAAGCGTGCCAAGAAGTGGGGGATGCCGGCACTCGCGGTCACGGATCACGGCTGCGTCCAGGCGTTCCCGGACGCGAACCATGCGCTCGACAAGGGAGATACCTTCAAGGTCCTCTATGGAGTTGAGGGGTACCTCGTCGACGACATGAAGGAGATGGTCGTCAATTCCAGGAACCAGAGTCTTGACGGCGAGTATGTCGTATTCGATATCGAGACCACAGGATTTTCACCGACAAAGAATAAGATCATCGAGATCGGCGCCGTGAAGGTGAGAAACGGGGAGATCATTGACCGGATGGATGAGTTTGTAAATCCGGAGGTCCCGATCCCGTTTGACATCGAGCGCCTGACCGGGATCAACGACGCGATGGTCATGGGCGCGGACACGGTGGACAAGGTCCTGCCGAGATTCCTAGAGTTTGTCGGCGATGCGGCGTTAGTGGCGCACAACGCGTCCTTCGATGTGAGCTTTATCTCCCACAATGCGGGACTTCTGGGACTGCCGTTCGACCCGACCGTCCTCGATACGGTGACGCTTGCGAGAGCGCTCCTCCCGAACCTGAATCGATTTAAGCTTGACACGGTGGCGAAGGCGCTCGGCGTCTCTCTGGAAAATCATCATCGCGCGGTCGATGATGCGGAGGCAACTGCCGGAATTTTCCTGAAATTCGTGGAAATGCTGAAAAAACAGCACGATATGACGACGCTCGACCAGCTCGAGGAGTTCAGTCATGTGAGTGACGAGACGATCATGAAGATGCCGACGTACCATGTCATCATCATCGCAAAGAATGATCTGGGACGCGTGAATTTGTACCGCCTCGTGTCATGGTCGCACCTGAAGTATTTCTCGAGAAGACCGAGGATCCCGAAGAGTGTGCTGAATGAGTACCGGGAAGGTCTGATCATCGGCTCGGCCTGTGAGGCGGGAGAGCTTTACCAGGCGATCCTCCGCGGGGTTCCGGATGCGGAGCTTGCGAAGATCGTAAAATTCTACGATTATCTGGAGATCCAGCCGCTCGGAAACGACATGTTCATGCTGCGGGACGAGAAGAGCACGGTAAAGACGGTGGATGATCTCATGGACATCAACCGGAAGATCGTCTCCCTCGGCGAGCAGTTCAACAAGCCGGTCTGCGCGACCTGTGATGTGCATTTCATGGACCCGGACGACGCGATCTACCGGAAGATTCTGATGGCCGGAATGGGCTTTAAGGATGCGGACGAGCAGGCGCCGCTGTTCCTGCGGACGACGGAGGAGATGCTCTCAGAGTTCGAATATCTGGGCAGCGACAAGTGCTACGAGGTCGTTGTCACGAACACCAGGATGATCGCCGATATGTGTGAGCCGATCGCGCCGGTGCGCCCGGATAAGTGTCCGCCTGTCATCGAAAAGTCGGATGAGACGCTGCGAAATATCTGTTACAACCGTGCACACGAGATGTATGGCGAGAATCTTCCGAAGATCGTTGTGGACCGTCTGGAAAGAGAGCTGCACTCCATCATTTCCAACGGATTCGCGGTTATGTATATCATCGCGCAGAAGCTCGTGTGGAAGTCGAATGAGGACGGATATCTGGTCGGTTCCCGAGGATCGGTCGGTTCATCCTTTGTCGCAACGATGTCCGGTATCACGGAGGTAAATCCGTTAAGTCCGCATTATTCGTGCCCGAACTGTCATTATTATGATTTTGACTCGGACGAGGTGAAGAAGTATGCCGGAATGGCGGGATGTGATATGCCTGATAAGGTGTGCCCGGTCTGCGGACATCCGATGGTGAAGGACGGGTTTGACATCCCGTTCGAGACATTCCTGGGATTCAAGGGAGATAAGGAGCCGGATATCGACTTAAACTTCTCCGGTGAGTACCAGAGCCGTGCGCATGACTACACGGAGGTTATTTTCGGTAAAGGCCAGACGTTCCGCGCGGGGACGATCGGTACGCTGGCGGACAAGACGGCGTACGGTTATGTGAAGAACTATTTTGAGGAGCATGGAGAGCGGAAGAGAAACTGTGAGATCAACCGGATCGTTCAGGGTTGTGTCGGCGTCCGACGGACAACGGGACAGCATCCGGGCGGTATCGTTGTTCTGCCGCTCGGCGAGATGATCTATTCGTTTACCCCGGTCCAGCATCCGGCGAACGATATGACGACGAAGACGATCACGACCCATTTTGATTACCATTCCATCGACCACAACCTGCTGAAGCTTGATATTCTCGGGCACGATGATCCGACGATGATCCGTATGCTGCAGGACCTCACGGGACTTGATCCTGTTAAGGATATCCCTCTGGATTCGCGGGAGGTCATGAGTCTGTTCCAGAGTACGGATGCGCTGGGGATCAAGCCGGAGGATATCGGCGGTTGTAAGCTTGGCGCGCTCGGGGTTCCGGAGTTCGGTACGGATTTCGCGATGCAGATGTTGATTGACACGAAGCCGAAGTATTTTTCGGACCTTGTGCGTATCGCGGGTCTGGCCCATGGTACGGATGTATGGCTGGGGAATGCCCAGACGCTCATCCAGGAGGGCAAGGCGACGATTCAGACTGCGATCTGTACGCGTGATGATATCATGATCTATCTGATACAGCAGGGACTTGAGGAAGGTCTTGCGTTTACGATCATGGAGGCGGTCCGTAAGGGCAAGGGACTGAAGCCTGAGTGGGAAGAGGAGATGACGAAGCACGGGGTTCCGGACTGGTATATCTGGTCGTGTAAGAAGATCAAATATATGTTCCCGAAGGCCCATGCAGCAGCTTATGTTATGATGGCATGGCGGATCGCTTATTGCAAGGTATTCTATCCGCTTGCGTATTATGCGGCGTTTTTCAGTATCCGCGCCAGTGCGTTTTCATACGAGATCATGTGTCTGGGGCGTGAGAAGCTGGAGTATCATCTGGCGGATTATAAGAAGAGGGCGGATACGCTTTCGAAGAAGGAGCAGGATACGCTGAGGGATATGAGGATCGTGCAGGAGATGTACGCCCGTGGGTTTGATTTTCTGCCGCTGGATATTTATACGGCGAAGGCCAGACATTTTCAGGTCGTGGGGGACAAGCTGATGCCTTCCATCAACAGTATTGACGGTCTGGGAGAAAAAGCGGCTGATTCCATCGAGGAGGCTGCAAAGGCCGGAAAATTCCTCTCCAAGGAGGATTTCCGGAACAGAACGAAGGTCAGTAAGACGATCTGTGATCTGATGGAGGAGCTGGGAATCCTGAAGGGACTTCCGGAGTCGAATCAGCTGTCGCTGTTTGATTTCTAAATTTCATAGTGGCTGGGGTACGCGCCGGTGAGACTCCGGGCGCGAACACTTAGTGGGATTCCGGGAGGGTTCCTCTATGCTCCCAGAAAAATGCTAAGGGCGGAGGCCCGGGGACACAACTCGCAACTTGCGTTGCTCAGACAAGTGTCCCCGGGCCTCCAACGCATTTTCCAGCGAGCCAAGAGGAAGCCAGCTCCCTCCACCCAGGCGGTCCGTGCCCGGAGTCTCACCGGCGCTGGGTGTTGGCGGGAGTGAGGGATGAAGGGAAGGTTGTGGTGGGAGAGAGGGGGGTGGCGGAAGCTGGACGATGCGCGGGGCCCTTTGGGCGCCGCGGCATCGCGAGGTTGATGTGGCGGTGTGAAGGCTGTTGGTGCATTGTGAAATTGTGGAGTGGTCGAGGGAGTTGGGATTGTGTTTTTGAGGGAGAGTGGTATACTGGAGCATATAAATACAATTAATGTATTTTTATTATTTAGCCTGAATTATTCAGGAGAGCTTTTTTAAGGGGAAAGTTATGGTAAGTTATAATATTTATTTTAGTCCGACGGGCACGACGGAAAGAGTCGTAAAACATATGGGAGAAAGCTTTGGCAGTATGGAAAATATTGACCTGTCGAGACGGGATATGAAAAATCATGAAATGGAACAGGGGGATTTTTGTATTGTGGGAGTTCCGTCCTTCGGAGGACGTGTTCCGGGAATTGCGACCGAGAGACTTCGGAAAATAAAGGGTGACCGCACGCCGGCATTTTTGCTGGTTACATATGGCGGAAGAGCGTATGAAGATACTCTGGTGGAATTGAAGGATGTGCTTGAGGCTCAGGGCTTTGTCTGTATTGGGGCTGCTGCGATTGTGGCGGAACATTCGATCGCCCATCAGATCGAAGCGGGGCGTCCGTCGGCGCAGGATTACGATGAACTTGATACGTTTGTGGCTGAGGTGAAGGAGCGCCTGAAGGGGAATGTCTGTCAGGTCGAGGTGCCGGGAAACAGGCCTTATAAGGAATACAAGGTTCTGCCGATGGACATCCAGGTGTCAGCTGAATGTATGGGATGCGGAAGCTGCGTGGAGAGCTGTCCGGTTGGAGCGATACCGTTTGAGGATCCGAAGATGACGAACGGAGAAGTCTGCATTTCATGTATGAGATGTGTGGAGATCTGTCCGCAGAGTGCCAGAAGCGGGAATCCTGAAAAGGTCCAGATGATTTCGGAGAAACTGAAAATGATCTGTCAGCCGGATAAGGCGAATGAGTTTTTCTGATTTAGAGATAGTTGGGAGAAATGTTTTGAAGATATATGAATTTTCACAGTGTTGCAGGCCGGAGAAAGCGGGAAAAGAAAAAGATCATCGGCGTCAGGTAGGTTTTACATATAAGATTGCAGCAATGACAGGAGGAAAAATACTATGATTATCAAGAAGGATACATGTAAACTCGCTCTGGTACAGGCAGCACCAGTCATGTTCGATAAGGACAAGTGTGTGGAGAAGATCATCGCCCTGATCGGGGAGGCGGCCGCTAAGGGAGCGGAACTGATCGTTTTTCCTGAACTTTTTATTCCGGGATACCCATATGGAATGACTTATGGATTTACTGTCGGAAGCCGCAGCAGGGCGGGAAGAGAGGACTGGAAGACTTACTATGACAATTCGATCCTGGCGGATGGAGCGGAGATGCAGAGTATCGTTGACTGCGCGAAGGAACATTCGGTATATGTGAGTGTTGGGTATTCGGAGCGGGACGCTGTGACGGCGACACTTTATAATTCCAATATCATGATCGCACCAGACGGACAGACGATGAATCACAGAAAGCTGAAGCCTACCGGCAGCGAACGTGTGATCTGGGGAGATGCGGATAAGGATTTTTTCCCGGTAATGGAGATACCTTGGGGACCGATGGGTAATCTGATCTGTTGGGAGAGCTACATGCCGCTTGCGAGAGTGGCGCTTTACCAGAAGGGAGTTGCGCTCTATATTTCCCCGAATACGAATGACAATGAGGAGTGGCAGAATACGATCCGCCATATCGCCATCGAGGGACACTGCTTCTTCATCAATGCGGATATGTATTTCACGAAGGATATGTACCCGAAGACCGCCAGCGGGGATGAGGAGATTGCGAAGTTAAATGATATCGTGTGCCGGGGAGGAAGCTGCGTGATCGATCCTTACGGGCATGCGGTGAGTGAGACTGTGTGGGATAAAGAGGAGATCATCTACGCGGACCTCGACATGCAGAAGGTCCCGGCGAGCCGGATGGAGCATGATGTCTGTGGACATTACGCGAGACCGGACGTGTTGAAATTGAGTGTGGAGGATAAATAATGAAAGTATTGATGATCAATGGAAGCCCGCGGGCGAATGGAAATACATCTATTGCGTTGAATGAGATGAAAACGGTGTTTGAAAAAGAGGGAGTCGACGCGGAGATCGTGCAGGTCGGCAGTGAGGCGGTAAGGGGATGTATTGCCTGTAATCGCTGCGCGGAGCTTGGGAAGTGTGTGTTCGACGATGTGGTGAATAAGCTGGCGGTGAAGCTTTCGGAGGCTGATGGACTGGTGGTCGCAAGCCCTGTTTATTATGCGTCTGCAAATGCGACCTTAATCGCGGTTCTGGACCGGCTGTTTTATAGTACATCCTTTGATAAGACAATGAAAGTCGGGGCGAGCGTTGTCTGTGCGAGACGCGGCGGATGTTCGGCGACTTTTGACGAGTTAAATAAGTATTTTACGATCAGCAACATGCCGATCGCATCTAGTCAGTACTGGAACTCCATCCACGGGCGCGGACCGGGAGAAGCTGTGGGGGATGCGGAAGGTCTTCAGACGATGCGGGTTCTTGCGAGAAATATGACATTTCTCATGAAGAGCATTGAGCTTGGAAAAGAGAAGTATGGTCTTCCGGAGAAGGAAGAGGTCGTGCGGACACATTTTATCAGATAGAGAAGAATGATATTGGAAGGAAATTATGCGATGAATCGGCAGAAACTGGTAAGTCAGATCAGAAGGTATGTGCCTTATAATGAGCAGGAAGAGGCGGATAAGGCTTTGATCCTAAACTGGATCGAGAAGAATGATGACGCGTTCCTTCGGGATAATGTGGTGGCGCACATGACGGCTTCGGCCTGGGTGGTGGATAAGGACAGGAGTAAAGTCCTTATGGTGTATCACAATATTTATCATTCCTGGTCATGGCTTGGCGGGCATGCGGATGGGGAGACAGATCTTCTGGCGGTTGCAATCCGGGAGGTGAAGGAAGAAGCAGGAATTTCCGATGTGCGGCCAGTGTCGGAGGAGATTTTTTCGCTGGAATCACTCACCGTTGACGGACATGTGAAAAAAGGACGGTATGTGTCCAGTCATCTGCATCTGAATGTGACGTATCTTCTGGAAGCGGATTCTGAGGAACAGGTGTCTGTGAAGGCGGATGAGAACAGTGGGGTCGCTTGGTTTACGCCGGAGGCGGCGTTAAAGAAATCTACGGAGCCGTGGTTTGTGGAGCGGGTGTATGCGAAGCTTGTCGAGAAGACGAAGTCCTGGAGATAAACGGAAACTAAATGGAAAGTCGGTCGATCGTATCAAGGGATGCATAAAGAAATTTTGAACGCAGATAAGCATTCCCCCGCTTCAAGTGCGCGGAGCACTAAGCGGTGGGTGAGTGGGATGCTTATGTCAGTGGGAGTTGAAAGCTCCCACTGACAGATCGCGAAGCGACTGCGTTCATGAGCAAGTAGCGAAGCGGATTGCGAATGTCCGCTTTACTAGAGTTTTATATTGTCGGTTCAGGATTTGAACTGGTCAGACGCCCGTCCGGTGAATGAACACTGGGCGGGCGTCTTGTGATCAGCTTAATCGGTGGATAAATAATCCGCTTCGGAGCTTCGGCTCAAACCAGGTAGACTTCGGCGGCATCAGGAGTCCTGCGTCCGCCACGGAAAGAAGTTCTTCGATGGACGTCGGATACATGGAAAATGCGACTTCCATATCTTCACCAACGCGGCGTTCCAGCTCCTTTAATCCGCGGATTCCGCCGATAAAGTCGATCCGTTTATCGGTTCTCGGATCACCGATCCCAAGAACCGGTGCAAGAAGATGATCCTGAAGGATCGAGACATCCAGTCCCTTTACCGGATCAGCGCTTCTGTACTGCGGAAGGATCTTTAACACGTACCATGTCCCGTCAAGATACATGCCGAAGGTTCCTTTTTGAACCGGAGCATAAGGTTCTTTCCCGATTTCTTCCAGTTCGAATTTTTCTTTTAATTTCTCAAAAAACTGTTCCGTGCTCATCCCGTTCAGATCCCTGACCACCCGGTTATACGGGAGGATCATAAGTTCCTCATCCGGGAATAATACAGAGAGAAAATAGTTGAACGGTTCTTCACCCGTATAACCGGGATGCTTTGTACGGCGCTTCAGACCGACTTTTACGGCGGAGGCGGCTCTGTGATGCCCGTCTGCGATGTAGGTGGACGGAATCGCAGCAAATGCAGCTTCAATGGCGTCTGTCCGGTCTGCTCCGTCGATCCGCCATACCCGGTGGCGGATCCCGTCGTCGGACACAAAATCATAGAGAGCCGGTTTCGTTTTTTCTTCTGCAACGATCTCCTTTAAGGCTATATTTTGCCGGTAGGCCAGAAAAATAGGACCTGTCTGCGCATTGACGGTATCCACATGGCGGATGCGGTCCAGTTCTTTTTCCTCCCTGGTGTTTTCATGCTTTTTGATCACACCGTTCACATAATCATCAATGGAACAGCAGGCGACGATCCCTGTCTGGCTGCGTCCGTCCATCGTCAGCTCGTAAAGATAGTAGTGATCCCCTGCGTCTGTCACGTAGATCCCGTCCGCGATCTGCGAATCGAGCAGCTCTCTTGCCTTTTCGTATACACAGTCCGCATAGGTATCGACATCATCGGAAAACTGGGTCTCCGCCCGGTCGATATTTAAAAAAGAAAGAGGATTTCCTTTTACCGCCGCACATGCCTCTTTCCGGTTATACACATCATAGGGGAGAGCAGCTACTTCCGCTGCATGTTCCTTTGCTGGTCTGATGCATATAAATGGTTTTACAACTGCCATTTTAGTTCCTCCTGTTTGTTCTGATTCTGGTGTTCTTTAAGAGAAGAGTATTCCTGCATAATATTTTACGATCATTATAGAATAAAAGAATGGAATGTGCAAGAAGAGTACCGATGATACAGGACTTTGGCGGATTGCATGTATACGGATCAGTGACAAAAAATCTCAATAACAGCCCTTGACATTTCCGTATTCTATGTTACTATTTACATATACCCGGTATGGGTATACAGCAACAGAAAGGAACGACGATATGGAACAGTATACAGTTACAGGAATGAGCTGCGCTGCCTGCCAGACCCGCGTGGAAAAGGCGGTTTCCAAAGTGCCTGGCGTCACCTCGTGTTCTGTGAGTCTGCTCACGAACTCGATGGGAGTCGAAGGGACAGCTTCTTCCTCGGAAATTATTGCGGCGGTCCAGGCTGCCGGATACAGGGCGTCCGTAAAAGGTGCAGAAAAATCAGATGGAGACGGAGACAGCGCGCTCTACGATGAATCGGCCCTGGAAGACCATGAGACTCCGGTCCTGAAAAAAAGACTTGTCTCCTCCATCGGTTTTCTCCTGGTCCTCATGTATTTCTCCATGGGGCATATGATGTGGAACTGGCCGCTTCCGAAATTTTTCGATGGAAACCATGTGGCGATGGGGCTTACACAGCTTCTTTTCACCGTGATCGTCATGGTGATCAACCAGAAATTCTTCATCAGCGGCTTTAAGAGTCTGCTTCACGGCGCCCCGAATATGGACACTCTGGTCGCCCTTGGATCGAGTGCGTCCTTCGCGTGGAGCACATACGCGCTGTTCATGATGACGGATGCCCAGGTAAAGGGAAACATGGACGCGGTCATGGAATATATGCACGAGTTCTATTTTGAATCTGCTGCGATGATCCTGACGCTGATCACGGTCGGAAAAATGCTGGAAGCGAGATCAAAGGGCCGCACCACCGATGCCTTAAAGGGCTTAATGAAGCTGGCACCGAAGACTGCGGTGATCGAAAAGGACGGCGTGGAGACCACAGTCCCGATCGCACAGGTCAAGAAAGGTGATGTCTTTGTTGTCCGCCCGGGTGAAAATATACCCGTGGATGGTATCGTGCTGGAAGGAAACAGCGCGGTGAACGAGTCCGCCCTCACGGGTGAGAGCATTCCGGTCGATAAGGCAGCAGGCGATCTTGTTTCGGCAGCAACCTTAAACCAGTCCGGATTTATCCGCTGCGAGGCGTCCAGAGTCGGAGAGGACACGACGCTCTCCCAGATCATCAAAATGGTCAGCGATGCGGCAGCCACAAAAGCTCCGATCGCGAAGATCGCAGATAAAGTCTCCGGCGTGTTCGTGCCGGCAGTCATCACGATCGCAGTGATCACGACGATCGGCTGGCTCCTTGCGGGTGAGACGATGGCATTCGCTCTGGCGAGAGGAATTTCCGTTCTTGTGATCAGCTGCCCGTGTGCGTTAGGCCTTGCGACTCCGGTTGCCATCATGGTCGGCAACGGAATGGGAGCGAAGAACGGAATTCTCTTTAAGACAGCGGTTTCCCTTGAGGAGACGGGCAAAGTGGAGATCGTTGCCCTGGATAAGACGGGAACGATCACAAGCGGCGAACCCCGCGTGACAGACATTGTCCCGGCGGAGGGGATCACAGAGACAGAACTTTTATCGATGGCGTATGCGCTCGAGAAGAAGAGTGAACATCCGCTCGCAAAGGCAGTTCTCTTAAAAGGCGAGGAGATGGGACTTTCCGCAGCCGACGTGGCAGACTTTGCGGCTCTTCCGGGAAACGGACTTTCTGCGAAATTAAACGGAAATACGATCTACGGTGGAAACATGAACTTTATCGGAAGTCATGTGAATGTGCCGGAAGAGATGAAACAGAAATCGGAAACTCTCGCGGAGAGTGGAAAGACTCCGCTGTTCTTTGCAGAGAATGAGAGACTTATCGGCATCATCGCCGTTGCGGATATGATCAAGGAAGACAGCCCGCAGGCGATCAGGGAGCTTCAGAACATGGGAATCCATGTGGTCATGCTGACCGGAGACAATGAGCGCACCGCGAAGGCGGTCGGAAAAGAGGCCGGCGTCGACGAGGTCATCGCCGAAGTCCTTCCGGACGGCAAAGAGAGCGTGATCCGGAAGCTGAAAGAAAAAGGCAAGGTTGCCATGGTCGGTGACGGGATCAACGATGCCCCGGCGCTCACGAGAGCCGATATGGGAATTGCGATCGGAGCGGGAACGGATGTCGCAATCGATGCGGCGGATGTGGTCCTCATGAAGAGCCGCCTGTCAGATGTTCCGGCAGCGATCCGCCTGAGCCGCGCGACACTCACAAATATCCACGAGAATCTGTTCTGGGCATTTTTCTACAATGTGATCGGAATTCCGCTCGCGATGGGACTCTGGATCCCGGTATTCGGGTGGAAGTTAAATCCGATGTTCGGCGCTGCGGCGATGAGCTTATCGAGCTTTTGCGTCGTATCAAACGCCCTGCGTTTAAATTTCTTTGATATCCGGCGTTCCGACAGGGACAAAAAGATAAAAACAAAATCTCATAAGAAAGAGAAGGAGAGTAAAACTATGGAAAAGACACTGAAAGTAGAAGGTATGATGTGCGGTCACTGTGAGGCAACTGTAAAGAAGGCGCTCGAGGCGATCGACGGCGTATCTGCTGCAGAGGCAGATCACGTAAAAGGAACTGCGACTGTGACACTTACAAAGGATGTTCCGACAGAAGTGTTAAAGAAAGCGATCGAGGATAAGGATTATAAGGTGATCGGCTGATCAGTTTTTCAGACGGATCATGGCATTTTCTCAGATGTCGAAGATGTGCTGTCCCGGGATGAAATACTTCCGGGGCGGCTTTTCCTGCTATCATGGACATATAAAAATTTGGGAGGTCGCACATGGAAAAACGATCATGTTGTTGTTCCGGGGGAGACGGGGCAATGAACATAAATATGGAAACAGGCGCAGAAGCGGCAGAAAACGCGGCAGCTGCGGATGCAGGGACCGATGATGCAGTCTGTCACTGCCGCCACAAACACAGGACAGAAAAAGAAGAGAAGGACCTTTTAAACCGTTTGAGCCGGATCGAAGGACAGGTCCGCGGCATCAAAGCCATGGTCCAGGACGAGCGCTACTGCCCGGATATCCTGGTCCAGGTATCGGCGGTGCAGTCTGCACTGAATGGCTTCTGCAAGGTCCTGCTGTCAAATCATATCAAAACCTGTGTGGTGGAAGATATCCGGAATGGGAATGAGGAGACTGCGGTGGCAGAGCTCTGTGAGACGATCAAGAAGATGATGTAAAAAATATATTTGTGGTGAAGTGCCGCCTGAGTTGCTGTCAGTCATGCAATCGGAAAACGGGCAGTCTGTGGTGAGCATGCCCGCATAGTATCTATTATAAAAGCCTGGCATCATATATGCGATGCCAGGCTTTTGCGATTTATGAACATTTATCCGATCGTGCGGTAAGTAAAAAACGCGAATCCCAGAATACAGAGGGATGCGATGATCTCACTGATAATGCGGACGACTGTGTGCGGGGTGTCATTGCTGATGATCCTGCGGGTGATGCGGATACAGACCGTAACGGCAACGAGAATGATCAGTGTGAAATATGCGGTCCGAAGCGGGATCACATTGAATGCGCCGAGACCGGCAGTGACCAGCATTGCGATAGAAAGAATGATTCTGATTGCCTTCATAAGAACGCCCCCTCTGATGAATATATTTGTGTACAGATATTATACCACAATTTTGATAAAATGGAAAACTTTTCTGTTAATTTCTTTGCGGAAATTCAGGATAATGAAAAGGTGATCCGCAAGAAGAGTGAAAATAGTATACAAAACCTTTGACAGCAGCTTGTGGGAGAGGGAGCGGAGTCCAGAGACTCCCTGGCAGGAGGCTGTTTTACAGTGAAGAAACGCCAAAAGTGTAGCTAATGTAGAAAAAATGCAAAAAATAGAAAAAAATCAAAAAAAGCTGTTGACATTTCCACAAATCTGTATTATACTTACGTACGTAATCGAGGCGTGGCTCAGTTTGGTAGAGCGCTGCGTTCGGGACGCAGAGGTCGCAAGTTCGAATCTTGTCGCCTCGACTTATACAAACCAAGGCCTGTTGGTCAAGCGGTCAAGACGACGCCCTCTCACGGCGTAAACCCGGGTTCGATTCCCGGACAGGTCACTTGCTGTTGCGTAAGCAGCAGCATTTTTTAAAGGTGCTTCCGTGGCTCAGTTGGTAGAGCAACGCATTCGTAATGCGTAGGTCGCCGGTTCGAGTCCGGCCGGGAGCTGATTACAAAGGGGCTGTCGCATTAGCAAATATTTTTTGCTGGGCGACAGCCCTGCTTTATGCCCAAATGGTATCGAAATCGGTCACGTTTTCGATGCCATTCTTTATAAACGCAGTTCATTCCCAGGCATCCCTTTCGGCATGCCTCATTTCAGGCTGTTTTGTTTTCAATTATCAAAATCTATGCCCTTTTTAATGGAAAAAGATAACTTCCCGTTCTTCCGGTCTGAATCTTGCAATGAAGCTTATTGATATTTCGTCCCATCGCCAGAAGGATGCTCTCTGCCAGTGCATTTGCCTTTCCGCGATACAGATATCTTCGAAAATTCATGTCCTCTTTTACGTCAGCAAAAGAACCTTCTGCCTGAATACTGCGATTCATACGGAGCATCGTTCCATACTCACTTGTGATCCGTTCCAGATCTTCTGCGCGTTTCTGGTTCATCGTTTTTGAAACCATCAGCACTTTATTGCGCTTTTCCATTGGTGTTTTGCAGTTGTTTCCCTTGATACATTCCGTTTTATAAGGGCAACCAGTGCAGTCTGGGCTTCTGTAATAAGTTTTTACACTGACATATCCGCTAGTTGTTTTACTTCTGCGTTCATTTGTGACAGTTAGTTCCCTTCCGTTGAGGCAGATGTAGCTGTCCCTGTCTGCATGGTAC
>NZ_WQPQ01000004.1:0-18490 GCF_018785365.1 Clostridium sp. MCC344
TAGATTTCATCCCGGTTTATGTCTATAACGGCAGAGGCTGCCGCTCAATCATCTGTTTTTAATGATTTTGCGACAGCCCCCAGAGAACATTATCGTTTTCCGCAAGTCTCTACATGGAAGACCTGCGGAAGCTGTATTTCTTAGTGGCGGTTTTTAATATCCGTCTCTATACTGAAAATTAGATGGAAAATAATATATTTCGGACGTGTTTTTTCCTCCTATTTTATTCCATACATAGATTTTGTATGTCAGACTGGAATAAACAATAGTTCCACCATCTTCTAATACCTGTTTATTCCATGGAAAAAATAGAAACCAGGAAATAATAATTGAGATTACTAATGTAAACAATATAGGATATAATTTCTTCATTTTAAATATTTTTTCCTTTAATAATTAGATAATATATCTTCATAAGGGATAGTATTTCCTGTGTTTACATCATATACAGTAACCTCTAATGTTTTATATCCATCATGTATTATTTCTTCCTGTGTGATTTTTAATAATTTTATTTCACCATCAACCTTTTCATACACATAAAACATTTCATCATTAAAAATAGTAGGTGAGGACGGAGTTGTAATTTCTTCAACAGGAATATCTGTATTCGGTTGATATACTGTAGCATAAGATGTGGTAGCATTTATAGAGACTAAAAAAATCAAAGAAAAAATTGGTATTAAAGTTTTTTTCATGATATTGCCTCCTTATCTAAAGATAAAACAATCCCATATTTCTGCATTTTATCAAAGTCTGCATTGGACACACCTCCTCGTATTTGAATTTTACCATTTTTGGGACTACAATGCAATAAAATGTAAAATGCGAGAAAATTTTTAGCAAAAATGCATAAATTCAAAAAACACAGTTTGAACAAGATAATTGATAAAAGTTGAAGTTTACAATCTACTGGCAGAACGCAATGCATCGAATCAACCGGTGTACAGCTACACCCTCTTTCAGATGAACAGGATGAAAAGGTAACAGATTGATACGCTTTTATATAGAAGGCTATGAAACGATGACTCTGCTAAAAAACGGTCATACCTTACGCCTCCTTTTTGAATAAATCGTTTCTATATTTGTAGTAAGTGCTGCGACTGATGCCGATTACCTTCATGCAGTCGGATGGACGAAGATCTCCGCCAAAGAGCTTATCACGCTTTAAAATAATATTTTTTGCCTTTCGTTCCTTCTCGGTGATGTACCGGCCGCGAGGGCGGCCGAGCTGCTTTCCGGAGAGACGTGCAGTTTCTAATCCCTCGATCGTGCGCTGCCTGAGATCATCTACTTCTTTCTGCGCCTGGTCAAAAGCAATTTTGATCTGCTTCTCGGCCAGCTTCATTAGGTACTGCTCCACGCCCCTTAAGATCAGATCGGCGTCGGTGCCAGTCATTGGAATGCTGACTTGCAAGGCTTCACGATATACAGCGGTATTGATCTGCGGTTCATTTAAAAATTCCAGTTCGACATCCCTCTGATAGAGCTCTTTGTAGTCAGCAAATCCCTCGTCAGAGGTGCGGGACATTCTAGAAACGGAATCAAAGACAACTTTGTCATGAGGCTTTAATGTTGGAAGGAAACGCACCCATTTGGGGCGATCCTGCATTCGGCCGGTGTAGACTTCAATGATCATTCGGGCGTCAGGGTAGACCGCTTTTATATTCCGAACCTGTCGGTCGATATTTTGAAACTTACTGGAAATTCGTGCATATCCGTATATCATAGGAGTACCTCCGATCTGTATGAAAAAAAGCTCATGTTTATATTGTACAAAAATGCGGAGATTCTGACAAGGTAATAGTGTTTAAAGAAAACGGACTGTTTTTTTATACATATTGGAGTTGAGATACTGGATTTCTTCTAAAATATCTGTTTTAGATCCGCGCACGGAGCAACCGCCCGTTTCATGTCTGGACAGGATCTCTGTGATCTGCCGCTTCTCTTCTGCGGATAGAGAAAAACCTTCCCAAAGTTCAAAATCATCTTCGCCGTGTTTAAATATGATTCTGTTGATACTTGCCATGATTACCCTTCTTGCAATGATAAAACGAATATATGTATAACAATAACAATGTATAACATATGCATAACAGAGCATTGACAACGATGTGGGGGAATGATATAATAGTATTATCAAATAAGGAACGGAAAACAGGATCAGGAAAGGAAGAGAAAAAATGGGAGAAATCAAACAGACAAACTTTAGAATTGACCAGGAAGCGGCAGACGCATTTAGAAAATTCTGCGAAGAGAATGGCATGAACCAGGCCCAGGGCTTTGATCACATGATGCAGGTCATGGAGCTGAACCGGGCCAAGACCGTAGCACCGAACAGTGCCAAGGATATCGAGACTTTCGAAATGTATATGAAGAAGGTCATGGAATCTTACCTGAAAAGCGTTGAAGATTACAATACGGCACGGGAAAGCGCTATGGAAGAATTTTCCTCAGCTCTTACAAGCAAGGATAAGACCATTGCTTCACTTCAGGAAAAAAATGCGCAGCTGCAGGAAGACAAGAAGGCTGCAGAGCAGACGGCAACCAGTGCTTCTCAGGCTGCGGAGCAGGCCGTGAAAGAAGCTTCTGTGGCTAAGGCCCAGGCTGAGACGGCTTCAAAGCTGGCAGACGAAAAGGACAAGACTATTGCTAACCTGGCTGATAAGTTGAGTATCGCAGAAGAAAAAGCAGCTGGATATGATGATTTGAAAAAGTCTGAGGAGACGGCCAAAAATAAAATCATTGAACTGCAGAAGGATATGGAACACCAAAAAGCAGAAGCAGATCGGACATTAAAGGCAAGCCAGGAAGAGGCTGGTCGGACATTGAAAGCTGCACAGGAAGCAACAGATCGGGAGCTGGCAGGGCTGAAAAAGGACCATGAGACGGAAATCCGTGAACTGAAAGCTGATATGGAGAGAAAAATTTCCGATGCTCAGAAGGATGCTGCTCTCTCTTGTGCAAATGAGGTCGCAAAAAAGGAGCGTGAAATGAATACCCTGCTCCGGGAGGCTGATAAAGCAAATGCTCGCCTGCAGGTACAGCTGGAAAGTCTGCAGGACAAGATTGCAGAACTTACGGCTGCCTTAGATAAGGCTCAAGGAAAGTAATAATACATAGGAGGCGGGAATAAAATCCGTCTCCTTTTTAAAAATTCATATATTATAATATAAGCTAACATATCTGCTCTGGGAAATCCTGATGCAAGAATCATCTTTTCAGATATGTAGATACAAGATAAATACAAGATATAATTGATTTTCGAAAATATGTGTGATACAATATAGCAACAAGATAGATACAAGATAGATATAAGATAAATACAGGATAGGAAAGGAGAACGCATGGGAGCAAAGGTAATTACATATATCAATGAGAAGGGCGGCGTTGGAAAAACGTCTGTTTGCTATAATACGGCCTGGGAGCTGGCAAGACAAGGAAAAAAGATCCTGATGATTGATGTGGACGGACAAAAGGCCAATCTGACATTCTTTTCCGGAGTTCCGAGAACGGACAGTATGAAAACAATCGTGGATGTTTTAAAGGGCGGAATTTCTTTAGAAGATGCGGCTGTGCCGGTTAAAGACAATCTGGATATCATTCCGGCCAATATGGCGGTTGCGGAACTCGGAATGGATGCAAAGATAAGCCGGTTCCGGAGTGAACTGAAAGCAGTCAAAGACAAATATGATTACGTGTTTGTGGATGTAAACCCGTCTCCGGGTTGGGGGCATTATCTTTCTTTGTCAGTTTCAGATTTTGCCGTTGTAATTATGTTGCCTGATATCGCATCTCTGGAAGGCAACGCTGGGATTTTGGAATCAATCGCAGAAATTCAGGAAACCACGAATACAAAACTGCAGATCGCCGGAATTCTGTTTAACCGTAGCAATGACCGAACCAACCTGGGAAAGCAGGTTCAGGAGGTTGCCGAGCGGATGGCTGCCGGAGCGGAAACAACAATTTTTGAGACAAAAATCCCACAGGCGGTATCGCTTAGTGAATGCGTTGCCTCACACGTTGGAATTACAGAGTACGATCCTGGAAGCCGAGCTGCAGAAGCTGTAAAGGGGTTTGCCTCTGAGTTGGAGCGAGGTGTTATGTAAATGGCAAAAAGGAAGCTCGATCTGTCTGGTATGTATACAAATACAAGTAATATACAAGATAGCAACAAGATAACAACAAGACAAATACAAGATAAAAACTATGAGCCTCATGGGAAATATGAGGCTTATAGACGTGCGGAAGAAAATCTGGAAAGGCATATGGAAGAGAAGATACCATCTGCTGAGCCGAAAAAAATCAATATGGCCTTTACAGATAAGGTGTATGATATTATAAAAGAAGAATCCGGAAATCTGGGAATTGCAGCGGCGTATTACATCAATGCGGCAATCAGACAGACCGATCCGGATCACATCCAGGCATTTTATGATCAGTTACTGATAAAACCGTCAAAGGACTGTATTCCACGTAAAAAGGGCCAGGCTGCACAGAGACTTTTTGTAAAGTTTGATGCTGATGTATATAATATGGTTGTATCCGGTGCAGATCAATACAATCAGACGTTGACGCAGTATGTTAACATGGTTTTAGAATCAAATACAAGATAGATATAAGATAAATACAAGATAGACACAAGATAACAAATGAAGAAAAGGGGAATGATTATGAGCGGATTCCCACGACAAAATGAAATTGATGTATACTATGAGAATAAGAAAAAAGAAGTAGGAGAGTGGCTGATCGAGTATGCCGGCGATCAGAAACGGCTCACGCAAGAGCAACGTCGGCGGATACTGGCATATGCCGAGCGGATGTCTTTCAGCACGGCCGGAGAGGCAAATGCCTATGTTCAGGGCTTGAAGACAGTTGGAAAGCGCGAAAAAGAACGATTGCGAAGTCATTTAAGCCAGATTGATTGGTTGCCGGAAGGTGTTAATACTGGAACCTTGGATGGGAAAATTGTATGTAGAGTTTTGCCACGACCACTCGAAAGATTATTTGGAGATAATGATTGGAAGTCGAAGAAGGAGTGATATTTCATTCATGGAAGAATTTAAAGTAGCAAAACTGCCGAAGACTCAAAATGAAAATTTTAATATTTCTTCAGTAGCAAAGTTTATTACAACAACAGGTGGTTTAGTTTCATCTGAAAATCCGACTGAATTGAAGGTCATGCCATCGAAGAATATTATAGTAACGGTTGATCTGGAAAAAGATAAGGATGTTAAACTGTCAAGTAATAATGTTACGATGTATGATTTGGCTGTGATGGATTCGGTATATACACTGTATAAAAATAACTGCAGCTCTTTTACTCCGGAGATGATTTCCAGGATTATGTCTGGAAATATGAAGGGAGATGTTAAGCCGCAGAAAGCAGGAGCGGTCACACGTAGCCTGAAGAAATTGGCACTGATTCGTATTACACTGGATTGTACGGATGAATTTGAGGCACGTGGGATAAAACTGAGAAAAGGTGATAAGGCATTATTTACAGATTATCTTCTTCCGTTACGGGAAGTTCAGGTGAAGTCGGCCAATGGAGAAGTTTACCTTAATGGTTTTTCATTAAAGGAAATGCCGGTTCTCTATGACTATGCAGAACGTATAGGGCGCATTGCTGCAGTGCCTATTAGCCTTATGAAAGTTCCTGGGATGACTGATACAGATGATGCCATTTTAGTAAAACGGTATGTAATTCAGCGTGTTGAGGAATTGAAACGGGCAAGAAATAAGGTTGCATTAAAAGAAGTCATATATTATGATGAGGAACTTGACAAGGGAGTTCTCACAGAGCTATGGTATGACGAAGAGTTTGTGAATATTCGAGATAAAAAGGCTAAATTGCATAAAATGATGATAAAGGTTTTGGAGTCGTTTAAAACTGAAAAATATATTAAAGGATATGATATATTATCTGCAGGTCGTTCCATTATTGGAGTTGAAATAAATTTGTAAAGCACCGACTTTTGCGACACCAAGCACCGACTTTTGCGACAAAAGCACCGACTTTTGCGACAAACAAAAAAAAAAAGCACCGACTTTTGCGACATCAATGTGCCGCAAATTATTGTAAAATAAGGGTTTTTAAAAATCGGTTCAAAAATCAAAAAACTTCAGTTTTGCCGTGTATAGCACTTCCAGTTCGTTTAAGGTAGAATATAGATAGCAAAATGGATAAAAAAGGAGATCCGTTTCAGCGGGTCTCTTTTTTTTATGCTAAGGATGTGGATAAAGCAACCTCAGGAAGAGAAATCTGCGCTGTTTATCCACTGGAAAGGAGGCAAATCAAATGGCAGTTTTTTATACATATGAAAAAAATCTCGAAGAAGAAAAGATGGATTTCCTGCGAACACTGTACCACGATAAACGTGGCGGTCAGATGATCCGCCTCCGGAAAAAAGGAGATCAGGTCAGCCAGCTGAGCACGTGCGACATGGACGAGCTGGCAGCGACCGGCACAGATCTGCTCGATACCTATACGACGGTTCATACATTCCGTGGATATAAACGCACATCCGATAGAGTTTTCAATTTTGGCTCTATTTTTATCGATCTGGACTGTCACTCGGATGATCCTGATCAGATACAGACCGCAAAAATGCGGACGGTCGAAATTCTGGAGGACGCATTCTCGGACAGCCGGTTAGCAGTGCCAACTATGATCACGGATAGCGGCCGGGGGTTCGGCCTGCAGTACATCTTGGATAAATCCATTGCAAATACGTGGAAAACGGAAAAGATCAAAGCGTTTTATAAAAAAGTTCGAAAAAAACTGTATGTAAAATATCAGGAAATTTTATCTGCAGATCCACAGGCAGCACAGCCAGACGCCTCAGTCTTGGATGACGCTCGTGTTTGCAGGATCCCAGGTACATACAATGTAGCAGCCGACACATATTGTCGGCTTATTGCTGTATCCGGAAAATGTTATGAATTATCGGATCTGGTACGGGGCTGTAATCTCTGGGATTGGAAATCAGAAGAAGAGTATAAGAAAGTAAAAGAAGAGAAAGAAAAAAAGAAAAAGGAAATCGCTTCCAGGCCGGTAGTGCCATTTGCAGAGTACCGCTTGCCATTCCTTTCTACCCGTCTGGAGCAATTGGAGAAGCTGCAGGAGATGCGTGGAGAAAATTGTACGGACAGTTGTAGGGAGCAACTGCTGTTTATCGCATATTCTGCGCTGAAACAGCTCGATCCGGCTAATGCGGCATTGCGTCTGCAGAAGATGAATAGAAGATTTGTGGATCCATTGCCACAGGTCGAGCTGGATCATATTATCCAGGAAACGGATCAGAGCGTTGGCATTGATCATAGGGGGTATTATAAGCTGTCAAACGCCTATGTAGTTGATATGCTGGCTCTTACAGGAGAAGAAATCAAGAAGCTTGGAATTGGCCAGGGTCTGAGACGTGCAGCTGATAGAAAGGCTGCCAGGGACAAAAAAGAAGAAACTCGGAAAAAGGTCGTCGAGCTGCTGATGCAGGCCGACTCTTTAACGTACGAAGAAATCGCAGAAGTTGCAGGAGTATCTCGCAGAACAGTTTGCACAATCGCAAAAGCTGAGGGGTTGATGCGATATTCTAAGGCAGCACAGCGTCAAAATCATCAAACCCAAACGGCTGAGATTATTGAGATTGACTCTGTTCGGGAGGGCATTGGTCAAGTTGCTGAAAGTGCAAATTTTGCCACTGGGTCTGTGTGTGCGCCTTTTATTGTTCCTACTGGCTTTCTTCTCTCTACTCCTGCGGTGAGGGGGACAGGGGGAGAGGAGTTCGACTGGTATAACTGGCTGGATGCCAGGGCTTCTTCTGATGCGGTGGCCCGGGAAATTCTGGATATCTTTAGTTGGAGTTTCTGTAAGTGGAGCAGTACGTCTCTCTCTTATGATATTGAAGAGTATCTTGCTCGGACTATGATCAAGGTTATGAGTCATCCGGAGCGTTTAACTTCTTTAAGAGATACGGTTGCAAGAATACTTTTTAAGCACTACGGGATAGATGAGTGTGCCTTTCTTTTTGGAATGCATAAAATTGCAGATGTCCTTCCGACGGTGTGGAACCTCTATGTGACTGCAGGTCAGAAGGAAAATAAGAAAAAACGGAAGGCTACACAGAGAAGAGCAGAACGTCAACAGAAAAAATATTCAGTTGATGTGGCTACGGAGACTCCAGAGCAGCGTGAGGCCCGGATCAATCGTCATCTGAAAAAATATAAAGATGATCGTTTTGCCATCATTGAAAGTACGGATGAGTATAAGAGACGCCTAGATCCGGACGTGCTCCAGACGGTGAAAACTGCCTGTATGCAGGTCAGTCGGTTACAGCGAGAGTATTTCTGGATCGAGAAGAAAAAAGTTCTGACTTCGGAAATCAAGGAATGTTTCAATTCTCTTACATATAAAGACATTGCAGTCATCTGTGAGCGTATGGATCATCAGGGGACGATCCAGGAGGCTACAACGCCGTTTTACTATGTCCTGCAAACTGTATGGAAATATCGCCATCCGGAGGCGGCAGAGGCCCAGGCAGACCGGATAAAAGAAGAAAAATCAGCCAACAGGTTCGATAATTTTGAATCACATACATACGATTTTGATTTTGGGAAATTCATGGAAATCAATGCTATGCGTGAGATTATCGGCCAGCCACCGTTGAGCAAGGAAGAATATATGTATAGTTTGAAATGTATTGACAAATAATTATAATATAATTATAATATAATTATAAAGGGAGTGAAGAAATGCTATTTGAATGGGATGAAGAAAAGAATACCAAAAACAAAAAAAAACATGGGATTTCTTTTGAAGAGGTTCAGGCCGTTTTCGAGGATGAATATGCGATTCTGTTTGATGATCCGGATCATTCTGAAGAAGAAGATAGGTTTCTGATTATAGGTATGACCGACAGGAAAGGTGTTTGTATTGTTAGCCATTGCTATCGTGGAGAAGATGAAAAAATCAGAATCATATCCGCAAGAAAGGCAACGAAAACAGAGCAAAATGTTTACAATGAACAACCATTTTGGAGGTGAGATCATGCGTGAAGAATATGAGATTATGAATTTAAACCCGAGAAAAAATCCGTATGCAAAAACAAATAAGAAGCAGGTAACCATCAATCTTGATGAAAAAGTTATTGCGTATTTTAAGAATCAGTCTGATGCAGTTGGTATTCCATATCAGACGCTTATTAACCTGTACCTGTGTGATTGCATGAAGAACAATCGTCATCCGGAAGTAGTCTGGAATCAGAGTGTTTCATAAAAGTTGATAAAAAAGAACTCATTTGACCAATGAGTTCTTTTTTTTGAGGGTTTAATATCCATATTTTTCCAGGGTCTCATTTAGAAGCTGATTTAAGATAGCCTTTTTTGTATACTGCTGTTTCGAGTTACAGAGGGCATTCAAGCGATCAGAGATGTCCGTATAGATCTGGATGGAACGGGAAATACACTCTGGTTCATCTGTGATGTCTTCAATCTGAAATGTAGGTGTAATGGCTGTATCAGAGTTAGAGGTGGGAGATGGGCGCCGCTTCGGTTCGTAATATCCGCGTTCTACAGCATCGGCACGAATAACGCTCCAGGAAAATCCGTATGTATCTTGGAGAGAGGCACCGATTGGATTATCGGAGATAGCGCACGCCACCATATCTTTCCACTGCTCATCAGTGGCAGTGTCGCGGAAAATCTGTACCTTGGTTCTTTTTGGTTTATTATTGATTTCCATAAAAACTCCTTTCAGTTGATAAGTAAATGCAGTTACACACTAATTATGGTGATTGATGGTTGTAATAAAAACGAAAAATAAATTTGTTTCATTTCCAGTATGTCGATGGATAGGTGAAAAAAGATTGAAAAATAAATTAAAGCTCAACTAAATTTGGTTGGCTTATGGTGGAAGAGCAAACAGAAAAGAAATGCTGTGAAAAATCCGGAATAAAATATGTTAGTGCATATCATAACATATATAACTTGGGGAAACGTGGATTCGACGATCGGAAACTTGGCGTAAAAAATGTGCTGCAGGAGAGAGGAGGGAAATGCGGCTGGAGGAAAATATCGGTTTACACGGTTAGAAGCAAGGGGCTTTTCGCCCCGAAGCTAATGAACGGGTAAACCGATATGACTGTGAAAACAAGCATATGTTATTGACTTTTTTGGGCAAAAATGGTATATAATAAGTATTCCATACATTAGTATGTTTATATAGCTTGTGAATCGGTATCGACCGTGGAACTCCTAAAAAGCTCCGTAGTAACCTTTGTGAATTGGAACAGTAAGGATTCAGGCAAAGACGTTAGTAATCTTTTTGAAAGCGATCTAAGCAACCGAATTGACGGACAAATCGAGAACCTTCCGTTACCGTGGGAAGCAAAAAGAAACGGATGTAACTTGTAAATCTTGTGATAGTGACGGTACTGACTGTAAAACGGTACACAGCAATCACAATCCGGCGAAACAGGATGTGTAATCTTTAAGGCTCGATAATATGAACCGAACTCGAAGTTGTGTGAATGCGACGTTGGCTGTATAACAACGAAGGTGATGGCTAACATCCGATGCGACCTAAGGCATCGTCATCAAATCAAAGGCCGATAGAAACGAGAAAACAAATTTGGGTAATGATACTAACCGTAGAGAGCAATCGTATCCGGACGTGAGCACAAGGTCCGATCCAGAATGTGCCTGCACACATAAGCAGTTAAAAGTGTATTTATCCGGTCACACATAAGACCCGCTGTAAGGCGTTAAAAAAAGTGTTTCGTAGCTGAATATCGAGATTTTCGGATCTGGTAGGAAGCGACTTTTGTTTTAACCGGTATGGGCCGAGAGAATCAAATACGGAAATGGAAAAGAAGAAGCATGGCGAAAGCCGTGCCTATTGTCATATAAAAAGGTTGGTGCTGAGATGGTAGCACAACACAACTGTTTTGAGTTGCGGAATCATCTGAACATCAACCGTATAAGAACGGAAAGGAGTTGGTCTGCGGTGGGAAGAAAAAATAAAAGCTATAGCAAGGATCTGCATCAGCAGGCCTACGAAAAATTGACCGGAATGCAGCACTTCGGAGAAAGTAAGAAAGCTGCGGTTGAAGACGGAACGGAAAAAGACAAGATTTTTTCATATAATACGTATTCAACTTACTGGAAACACGCAAAGTATTTTGTGAAGTGGATCCAGACAGAGCATCCGGAATGCACGACGTTGAAGTCGGCAAAGAAATTTGTGAATGAGTGGCTTCAGTCACGTGTTGATCAAGTAGACGGCAAGGGCCAGCACCTTTCGGCATGGACGATACAAACAGAGGCGGCTGCGCTCAATAAACTCTATCAGATAGATAAGGCAGATCCGAATCGTTTCCAACCACCGAAGCGGAACCGTTCAGAAATCAAACGTAGCCGTGTCAGCGCAGAGCGTGACAAGCACTTTAGCGTAACCAACAATGATGAACTGATTCGTTTTTGTAAAGGCACTGGATGTCGTAGGAATGTTCTGGAGCGGCTTGAAGGGCGGGATATGTGGACGAGAGCGGATATGGAAAAAGAAGTGTCTGTTTTGTCCGGCAGAACAGATCTTTCGGATAAGGAGAGAAAGCATTTGGTTGTGCTGAAAGATGCATTGGAAGTATTTCCAGATCATGATATATTTATTCATCATCGGAAGGACAAGAATGGTCGCTATCGTTTTGCTCCGGTAATGGGTCCGGATAAGAATGCAATTATAGAAAGAATGCGTAATACGGGTCCAAATGAGAAAGTTTGGCAATACGTCAACAGTAATGCAGACATCCATGGATACCGAGCTGAATACGCTACAGCAATGTATAAGTCCTATGCTCGTCCGCTGAATCAGATTCCGTATGACAGAGTAAATAAAGGAACCGGAAAGAGGTTTCAGGGCGATGTATATACTTGTCGAAAAGAGGAAAGCGGTAAGAAACTGGATCGACAGGCGATGAAAAAATGCAGCAAGGCATTAGGACATAACAGGATCAGTGTAGTAGCTGATAATTATATCAGAGGATTGTAAAGGAGGTGATCCGGAATGGGATTTTTTGCCAAAAAAACGTTTACCGGATATAGGGAAGTGCCAGGCGGTTATTCCGATCCGGAAGCCGAATATTATATTGAATCTAAAGCTGAATATGATTCGAATATAAAGAAGATCCGCAACGCAGAGAATGCAGTTGCCTGTGCGGAAAGAGACGCCAGAGAAGAAAAGAAGCGTGTTATTGATAATGCTAACGCACAGCTGTATAAGTATCAGAAGTCTGCGGATGAGGAAGCAGAACGTAAAGTAAGAGCTGCACAACAGATTGTTGAAGAAAAGGACAACGAAATCGAGAAACTAAAACGCCAGCTGGAAGCGGCAAAGCAAGAGATTCAGAGAGAAATATATCTGCATAGGAACATGATCAGAATAATGACTGAAAGAGCTAATCAAAAAAGGGGGATTAAGCCGAAGAAGAACCATGACGGATATGTTGTTTTAGAGAGCCGTCAGTGGACACAGAAGTATACAGAAGAAACTTGGGATACAGAAGAACATAAACAAAGTTATGCAAATCAGCGTGGTGTGGCGATTAAGAACGGATATCTGAAGATTGAGCATAAAGAAGAAAAGGTATGGAAATCTACGCTGCAAACACCGTATGATGCAAGTCTTCCGCTGGCACAGGTTTGCGATCGCATTGAAGAAGATCTTGGCACTGTATTACAATCTATCGGCTGTGAGTTAAGATTGCGGCCTGAATATAATGGAGTATATCGCAATTTCGGTACCAATGATGCCGGATATCCGATGAATGGTATGTATAAATGGCAGTATAAAGCCAATTACAAGATGGGACTTTGGGAAGTAGAAATTTTTACGACTAAGAGTCTGCGAGTTCCGGATTATCGAAGACCGGTATAATAGCACAAAAAGGCTGAAATGTAAAATGACGGAGATAACGATGCTCCGTTATTTTTATGTTTAAAAATGTTATGCATAACAATAACAATATATAACACATGTATAACATTCGAATAACAGGGGGGGGAGCCCGGGGTCATGGCTGTGACCCTGGGCCGAATCTTCCAAATTCGATGAGTATGTAAATAGGTGATTACTGGTTTTACTATGCAATTGGAAATTAAAATAAGTCGTTTCTATATTTGTAGTCCAAATTACCTTCTTCCAGTCAGATGGACGGAAATCTTCGCCAAAGCAATATTTAGATAGAAGTAAATGTCGGTGGAAAAGTTGTTCCGTCACAAGGAAACCTCAGAGGACTCAGAATGAAGACTGTTACCTGTTCTCTAATAATGGGCATCAATATCGAGAAAATGCCGTGGAAAATTTCCCACGGCATATGATATGGCTTATTCTAATGTTAGAATATCGTGATAAGAAACGGGTATATATTCGGTTGAGTTTTTTTGGCCGGTTCTTAAATAGTCAATTTTTTTTATTCGTTTTTCCTGCTCGCTGTATGTAACGCTCATGGTTCGATTGGTAAAAATAGAAAGAACATTTGGATTTAAGGCCCCGGCCTCTGAGATCTTATTCCTTTGCACAAACTCTATATAATATATAGTTTCTTCGTCGCCCTTTTCCACCTGAATATTCTTTACATTTGCCATATTCAATTCTTCCCAGATACCACCTATGATGCTTTTCAAACTGTTGATAGGGGTGATAGAAATGTCTGAAGGAATATCTTCTGGCGACTCGCCATCAAAAGCAACTTTCCGACCATTTTCAAATGACTCGAATGTGCCAACAACCTTTTGGGTTCCATCATCTTCGAAATTATAGGTTGTTTTTTTGTAATAAAAGCCATCACTACGAGTTTCGTATTCATATTCAACAAAAACTTTTGAAATGACATCACCTTCTTGCAACGTCGTATCGTGGGTGATGAAACCTTGTTTGCTATTAAGCGTTGCTCTCCACATACTATTGAGTTTTCGCGCTTTTGTTGGAAATAACCCTAGGACCAGTATGAAAAGAATACCGCTTATAATGCTTAAGTATATAAATTTTTTTTTCATAGATCAATTACTCAATTATCAAAGTGTATTTTTGCTGTAGGTCACTAATTAACGATTCTCTATAGTCCTGCCACAATTCGTCGGCTTCCAGACTGTTGATAAGATGATTGGCGCTAAGAAATTCTGCTTTTTTTTCATCTAAATATTTTTGAATTGTTGCATCCACATGTCTTGTATTCCAGTAATTACTTTCTCCTCCATATTTTGCAACAATATGCTGGTATAATTCATTATTTTGCAGATCTAAAACTTCATCTAACGCTGCTTTATAATGCTCTACATCATCATCAGTTGCTGGACCATTGGATAAAAGGGCCTCTGCGTAAAGAACGCCTTTTCTTGTTAAGAAATCATGGATATCTCCTTCGATGTTGGAACTTCCTAACAAAGCATAATTCTTTCTCAACGTATCTACATAATTTTTATCAACAGATAAACTATATTTTTCCGATGTATGATGTGAACGAGCTGCATTTGAACCTGTAAAAACATCGTCTGCGGTTAAAAAAGTATAGTGTGGTTGCGAGTCAATGGTAAACAGACTATCAATTAAAGATAAATCAGTTACATCTTCAGATTCCGATGTTGAATATTTTTCAGGGACATTATTATAGTCAACGATAACTTTATTTGTATGCCAAGCTGCTAGATGGGTTTCTTTTTTACCGGAATCATAAACAAGATGAGTAACACCTACTGGATTGTCAGTTCCGAAGGTATAGGAATAAGATAATTGATCTCTATTCTCTCTATCGTAAATAGATAAATTATCTGTATTGCCGCTTTCACTATCATAATGATTTTCAACACAAAAAACAGGTGTTTCTTCGGATGGATAGATTATACTCATGGTATCCCATTTGAAATTCTTTGACGTATTATCATGATCGTTTCGTTCGGCAAGAGTGTGATATGTCTTGTATTTTACACCAAACTGATCGTTGACAGTAGTATAAGAGCAAAATCCTGTTCGATCAGTAACTTTGATTTGAGATGAAGATTCATTACTCACATTGGCAGTGATATCCCATCTAACAGTTCCACCACCAAGTCCAATATCGCCGTCAGCAAAAGCATATACTATACGGTCTTTGTTCTGCAGAAGAAGAGTTTTTTCACCTAGTGTATTAAAGAAATACCGGACATTATCTATATCTTTGGAACCAGTTACCATAGAACCCATAGGGTGAGTTCCTTCTTTTTCTGGCCGTAAATAATAGGAATTCACACTTTTTTCAATCCAACCAGTTCGCATACTTCCTAAAGGAATAGTGCTTGTTCCGGCTGTTTCAAGATAATACCATTCATCCTTTACTTTGCGCCAACCAGTAACCATACTTCCAAGAGGAGCTGTTGCATCCTCTGAATCTTCACAAAAATAGCAGACATTTTTCACTTGAACCCATCCAGTGGCCATATAGCCATCGGACTTAAAGTAATACCATCTATGGTCGATTTCTTCCCAGGTATCATGAGGATATCCTCCGCCAGAGTATTCAAACCACCATCCAGTATCATCAGAGTGCCATTGTCCGATTGCATTCCTCGGAGAAACACGCAGGACAGGAATTTGTAAGGTCTCGTCAGTTACATATACCACACCGCAATCTGTAGTTTCAATGCTTGATGCTGCAAATGCGTTGAATGACATACAGCTAATTATACCAATACAAAATAATGCTCTGGAAATATTTCTTTTCATAGCTAATCTCCCTTATACAAATTGCTTTAATCAGTTACATCATTAAACAATGCATGGGGACCACCTCATATAAATGGAATGTATGTTGAAGTTACTATATCTTTAGTTTAACAGCAGCAATAATAGGAAGTCAATTTACATTTTTATTAAGAAAATAAATACAATTAATGATATTATTATAATTTGACAGTTATATAAGCCCTTATACATATTATAAGCGGTCAGGAGATATTGCCAAAGCTATGTCATTGGAGAGTTGAATAAATCGTTTCTGTATTTGTAGTAAGTGCTGCGACTGATGCCGATTACTTTCATGCAGTCAGACGGACAGAGATTCCCACCAAAGAGCGTATCACGCTTCAAAATAATATTTTTTGCCTTTCGTTCCTTGCCGGTGATGCATCGGCCACGAGGCCGGCCGAGCTGCTTTCCGGAACGCCGGGCCGTCTCTAAACCTTCGATCGTCCGTTGTCTGAGATCATCCAGTTCCTTCTGGGCCTGTTGAAAGGCAATACGAACTTGCTTTTCTGCAAGCTTCACTTGATACGCTTCGATGGCATCCAGAATAATATCAACCTCCGTGCCAGTCCGTGGAATTTGTATCTGACAAGCTTCCCGATATACATCTGTGTTGATCCCAGGCTCCACAAAGAAAAACAGATTCACTTTTCTTTTATATAGATCCAGGTATTCTTTTACTCCATCATCCTCATCACGGGCCATTCTGGAAACCGAATCGAAATAAATGTTGTCTCCGGGCATAAATCTGGGATAATATCTCCGCCATTTAGGCCGATCCTGTGTGCTGCCGGTAAAAATTTCCTTGATGATAACAAGGTCAGGATCTGGACACATCAGGCGGATGTTGCGCTCTTGCCGATCTGCATTCTGAAATTTTGTAGAGATCCTTATATATCCGTAATTCACCTCAAACCTCTCCCATGTGTATGAAAAAAATGACCGTTTAATGGAAACAGATTTTAGCTTGAGGAATAGCCGTAAAAATAGTATACTTTAACCATACCAATTAAAAGAAACAGGTGATTAAGTATGATATACGGATATGTCCGGATTTCCACACAAAAACAGAATATTGAACGCCAAGTTCGAAATATCCTGCGTATTTATCCTACTGCTGTTATTGTTCGGGAGATTTACACGGGCCGGACGCAGGATCGTCCAAAGTGGGTAAAGCTGCAGCCGCAATTACAACAGGACGATGTCATTGTTTTTGATTCCGTATCCAGAATGGCACGAGATTCTGATGAGGGTTTCCACGATTATCAAAATCTGTTTGGTAAGAAGATAGAGTTAAAATTCTTGCAGGAACCGCATATAGACACGGAAGTATACAGGAAAGCATTAGAGGTTTCCATTCCAAAAACAGGGACGAATGTGGATGTAATCCTGGAGGCGGTGGAACAGTATTTGATGCTGCTGGCTAAGGAACAGATTAAGATTGCTTTTGATCAGGCTCAGAAAGAAGTGGATGATCTTCGCCAAAGAACAAAAGAAGGGATTGAGACGGCCCGACTGAATGGTAAGATATTGGGGAGGCCAAAAGGCGGACACTGTATCACAGAAAAAGAAGTTAAAGCGAAAAAAATAATGCAAAAGCGAGCAAAATCATTTGGTGGAGATCTAAGCGATTCGGATTGTATGAAAATAATCGGAGTAAGTAGAAAAACGTATTACAAGTACAAGAAGGAAATTTGAAAATTATCGAGATAATTGCCACAATCCAAGGCCCCCAGAGATCAATCGTTTCTGAGGGCCTTACTACTTGCTAAACAAAATATCCGAAATATTGGAATATTGCGAGAATCCAAAAATATAAGTTAGATAAAATTAGTATTGTAAGTATAATTACTGATATAACGTGAAAAAAACGGATTTTACTTTTGCGATTTTCACGGTAGGCTAAAAAAGAATTAATATCCCAAATGGTTAAGATGGGATTCCACCCAACAAATGGGATAAAGAGAGAGATCACCGAAGGATTCCGGAGGAAAGATCTTTGTTTCTGTTTCTTGCACGCTCTTACTTGTTGAGACTTGAGTGGCTGATGAGAATGAGTTTGATACTTTCAAGATTTTTTTACTTCCGATTATGTCGGAGAAAACTTTTGAACTTGAAATATCGTTGCTGCCGAGGATTAACTGATAATTGCAGTTCCCCAGGATTGATCTGGTTCCCTCATGTCGGTAACGGTAGTCCAGTTGACTTAAGTTTTGCTGGATCAGCATACAAATGACTGCCTTGGATCTCAGCGTACTAAGGTTGCTGTTGATCAGGTCATAGGAAAAGGAAAGCTGAGGGAACTCATCAAGGAGCATCTGAGGTTATGCTGGGATAAAGGTCAAAGATCTCGAGAGCAGTTGTATATAGTATGCTGAATTTACTATCCGTGGATAGCTGGCCTAACGTCTCAGCGGTTACACCTATCTTTTCTCTGAGAGATCTTCCAGAGTATAATTTTGATGATATTCATAATTTAACTGGTTCAGGCAAGCTGCAATATCAAATTTGTAAGATTGTTTCATGAGATCCATGTCATTTCCCCCTTTTATTATATATGGCCATTATATCATAGGTAACATGGCGGATAAATAAAATTGCAGTTCATCCTTGGTGTCTCATATGCGTATAAAGAAAGAATGGGGCTGTTGCAAAATAGATGAGTAATCATTTATGGAGCAGCAGCTCCTTTTTGTGCCAAAAAGTTTGTGCCAAAAATGA
>NZ_WQPQ01000045.1:0-1438 GCF_018785365.1 Clostridium sp. MCC344
CATGTGGTACAGGAATCTAAACCTGTTGTCCATCAGCTACGCTTCTCAGCCTTGCCTTAGGCCCCGACTTACCCAGGGCAGATCAGCTTTACCCTGGAAACCTTAGATATTCGGCCTGGAGGATTCCCACCTCCATCTCGCTACTCATTCCGGCATTCTCTCTTCTTAAAAGTCCACAGCTCCTTATCGGTACTGCTTCGCCCCTTTAAGAATGCTCCTCTACCAATGTATAAATACATTCCTGAGCTTCGGTGTTGTGTTTCAGCCCCGGACATTTTCGGCGCAGGACCTCTCGACTAGTGAGCTATTACGCACTCTTTGAATGTGTGGCTGCTTCTGAGCCAACATCCTAGTTGTCTTTGAAATCCCACATCCTTTTCCACTTAACACACACTTTGGGACCTTAGCTGCAGGTCTGGGCTCTTTCCCTTTTGACGACCCAACTTATCTCGTGCCGTCTGACTCCCGTACATCATCTGTATGGCATTCGGAGTTTGATATTCTTCGGTAGGCTTTGACGCCCCCTAGGAAATTCAGTGCTCTACCTCCACCAGACTAATACGAGGCTAGCCCTAAAGCTATTTCGAGGAGAACCAGCTATCTCCGGGTTCGATTGGAATTTCTCCCCTATCCACACCTCATCGCCACCCTTTTCAACGGATGTGCGTTCGGTCCTCCACGAAATTTTACTTTCGCTTCAACCTGGACATGGATAGATCACCCGGTTTCGGGTCTGCACATGCTGACTTGACGCCCTATTCAGACTTGCTCTCGCTTCGGCTCCGCACCTTTAGTGCTTAACCTTGCCAGCATCCGCAACTCGCCGGACCGTTCTACAAAAAGTACGCGGTTGCACCTTAACGTGCTTCCACAGCTTGTAAACACAGGGTTTCAGGTTCTCTTTCACTCCCCTCCCGGGGTCCTTTTCACCTTTCCTTCACAGTACTATGCGCTATCGGTCACTAAGGAGTATTTAGCCTTGGGGGGTGGTCCCCCCGACTTCCTGCAAGGTTCCACGTGTCTCGCAGTACTCTGGATCCCACTAGCTCCCTTCTGGTTTCATGTACGAGACTTTCACTCTCTTTGGTCTGACTTCCCAGACAGTTCCATTACCATACGGGTCACATAACGTGGTCCTTAACCCCGGAATGCACGCATTCCGGTTTGGGCTCTTCCAATTTCGCTCGCCGCTACTTTCGGAATCGATGTTTCTTTCTCTTCCTCCGGCTACTTAGATGTTTCAGTTCACCGGGTTCCCGGCGTATGGCTATGTATTCACCATACGTCACTTGAGGTACACTCAAGTAGGTTTCCCCATTCAGAAATCTCCGGATCAAAGGATATTTGCTCCTCCCCGAAGCTTTTCGCAGCTTATCACGTCTTTCATCGGCTCTTAGTGCCAAGGCATCCACCCTGCGCTCTTTCTAGCTTAACCAGT
>NZ_WQPQ01000046.1:0-265 GCF_018785365.1 Clostridium sp. MCC344
TCCCCCTGTATGAGGCAGGTTACCCACGCGTTACTCACCCGTCCGCCACTCGGTAAATAAGAATCCATCCGAAAACTTCATCTCATTTACCTCGTTCGACTTGCATGTGTTAGGCACGCCGCCAGCGTTCATCCTGAGCCAGGATCAAACTCTCATGTTAAAGTGTTTGTATCCAGGTTCAAAATTTAGCTTGGCTAATTTTTAAACCGTTCTACTGTTTTGTTAGGTTTTGTTCTGAATGTTCTCATTCATGGTCTAAACCAAA
>NZ_WQPQ01000047.1:0-945 GCF_018785365.1 Clostridium sp. MCC344
TTTCCGTCCCTGCTGGAAGGTGGTATTTGCCATAAGTTTTTTCCGGCATTTCAGCCATGTGTCAGAGGAAATGAGTGCTTCATGGGGAGCGATAACAAGTATCTGGTCTTTTAAGCACCTGTCCTTGTCCTCCTTCACATCCCGCCCCTTATAGAGATAGCAGCCGTTTGTTCCGGCAAAGTCAGAAGCGTCATTGACAATCGCTGCACCCTGACTCTTGAAAAATTCGTACAGCTCCAAGTCGGCCTGTGCATAAACGGGGTTTCGCAAAAGCTGGGAAAGAAAACTCCGAACCATTGACTTCTCGTAAATCTTGATACCCTGTTCCTCGAAGTATCGGGTAATATCTCCGAAGGAGGTTTCCGGTTCAGCGTACATTTCAAACATCAGCCGTACATGGTCGGCGGCTATGGGGTCGGCAACCATTTTCTTTGTACGGATACCCTCTACCACAGTAGGCTCTAACTGATAACCGTATGGTGCCTGTCCGCTCATGTGGAAACCTTTCAGACACCGGGAATAGTAGGCGTCTGTGACACGCTTCTGAATTGTCTCCCGTTCAAGCTGGGCGAATACAATGCAGATATTCAGCATGGCCCGGCCCATCGGGGTCGAAGTATCAAACTTTTCTGTGGATGATACAAACTCCACATCATACTCTTGAAACAGCTCCATCATCGTTGCAAAGTCCAGAATAGAGCGGCTTATACGGTCCAGTTTATACACGATGACCCGCCTGACCTTTCCCTTGCGGATCTCGCCCAACAGCTTTTGAAACTCCGGCCTATCCGTATTTTTACCGGAATAGCCTTTGTCCTTGAATACCCGGCAGCTCCCACCTTTCAATTCATACTTGCAAAAGTCAATCTGACTTTCAATGCTGATACTGTCCTTGCGGTCTACTGACTGTCTTGCGTAAATACAATCTTCTCTGATAAATTCCAT
>NZ_WQPQ01000048.1:0-401 GCF_018785365.1 Clostridium sp. MCC344
GGGGCTGTCGCACTAACGTGCGGCAGCTCATTTCATATTCCCAACACAAAACGCCGAGCTTCGAAAAGCCCGGCGTTCGTGGTATAATCAGTTTATGCGACTAAACAAAATAATACAGAGAGATTATACCTCTTTTTCTCTGTATTATCAAATCAAACTTCCGCTGGATTTAGAGATTTCTATTCCATCTGATGATCCAGTTCGTCTGGTAAGTGCCTTTGTGGAGGAAATGGACCTTTCTGAACTGTATAAAACTTACAGCAGGATCAGAAAAAATCAGGCAACGCCGCGTCAGATGCTGAAACTCGTCATCTATGCAGTAATGAATCGAACCTACTCAAGCAGGGATATCCAAAAGGCATGCAAACGGGATATCAACTTTATGTACCTCCTGGAAGGAA
>NZ_WQPQ01000049.1:0-327 GCF_018785365.1 Clostridium sp. MCC344
CATTCAGCCACAAAAGAAGATAGTTTTGTGTATAACCGGGCCTGATTTTTCGTAATAGCCCGTTTCCATACAAAGGTATATTTATTGGCTGCAGACTCGATCTTGGTGCCATCAATAAAAATGGTCTTTCCTGAGATCTCACCAAGAAGATAGAGCAGATCTGACATTTGGGCAAGCAGTACCTTTGCACAAGCCGAAAAATGCAGGGAGATAAAACGCGCGATCGTTGCATGGTCAGGAGCCGGCATTCCTTCCAGGAGGTACATAAAGTTGATATCCCGTTTGCATGCCTTTTGGATATCCCTGCTTGAGTAGGTTCGATTCATT
>NZ_WQPQ01000050.1:0-633 GCF_018785365.1 Clostridium sp. MCC344
GAAACCTGCCATAGTGATATGGTAAGGCGCCGGGTTCTTACCCTACTACTCACAAGTTTAGCGCCTATCCCGTTTGCCACAGTCCCCAACAGGGAAACCGGACACATGGGGCAGAACTATTTCCGCTCCCTCTTTGCGGTGGGCTTTCAAGGCCTGTTGATCTTAGTCTGTGTCGCCATCTATGCGGTGCTGATCCAGAGTATCGCCACCGACGGCGACCCCATCGGGGCGATCTGGGGATGCGTGGGATATACGGTGCTGCTGTGTTTTACCTTATTCAAAACAGGCAGTCTTGCAAAATCCATCTTCGGCTGCCATTAAGAGACTTCGGGTCATGCTGACCCGAAGCGGAAAGGAGAAATCCATGCAGGAAAAAACTGCGGGCGGAACACCAGCCGCCCCTATAAAGCTGGATGTAAGCGTGCGGGTCATCGAACCTGTGAAAAATCTCATGGGCTTTGCCAGCGTGAAATTCAATGACTGTTTTGTGGTGGAAAATCTGAAAATCGTACAGGGCAGCAAGGGCCTCTTTCTTGGGATGCCCAGCCAGCCGGACGGCAAAGGCGGCTATCGGGATATGGCCTACCCTGTCACAAAGGAGTTCCGGGAACAGCTCAATACTGCTGTTCTGCA
>NZ_WQPQ01000051.1:0-357 GCF_018785365.1 Clostridium sp. MCC344
TGCGTCATTGAAAACCTCCTTTGCGAAAGTGCGTGTATATGCCTGCCTTTCCCGCTTGTCCTGTGGGGAAATGTCAAAAGACGGCACCCAGCAGGTGCCGCCCTTTGAGCTTTCTCCACTTCGGGGCGATATGGCCCGAGGTCAGTAAGGACTGGAATGGTACTTTTCTTTGGCGTCCTCCACGCTGTTGAGGTCAAATACTTCATAAAGTTGCCCCACAACACGCCGTATATCCTTCTTTGAAAATCCGCAGTCCTCCATTGCCATAATGACATAGCCGCGGCAGGCGTCATTGCTCCATTCGTCCGTTTCCAAGCCGGGGATCATTCCAAACGCATTTCCCATAAAATGCTCCTT
>NZ_WQPQ01000005.1:0-9063 GCF_018785365.1 Clostridium sp. MCC344
AGTAGAAGGTGTAGACCCAAGCCGTGTCCGAGACAGTATCCGCCGTGGATTAAAGCAGCTTGTAAAATATTTTTGATAAAATTTCATTTGATGCGCCTGTTTTTTGCCTTTTTTGTCAGTGTTAATAAGAAGGACAAGTTTTCATCCTTCATCAGTACATTGACAATCGAATAGACAACACAACAGGTACATAACCCATGTACGAGCGAATATGAAACGCCGCGAAGATGGAGCAGTCAGGGAGGTGATGAAAGAACTGCTTCGGAGCGATCTACGATTTCATAAAACGGATTGTGGCAGATTCGGCGCGATGACTGCATGGGGGCTTAAAGATACTTCCTCACGGCCCGCCAAAGACTTGGGGGGAACCCTGCGGCACACGATACGAACGATGCTGCGGAGTTATGACAGCCGCGCCAGCGGAGACCTGTTGTGTTCCCATCATCAGGGGGCGTGGCAAATGTGATGAAAGCTGAGTTATATAAATAGGAAGCGTTTGTAGCTTCCTGTTCAAAAACAGATACCATGCGCTGGCAGTTTCGGCTGCCAGCGTATTCATGTGGTTTTGAATAAACACGATGACAAACTTGACAGATTGGAGGAAATATGCTTTATGGAAAAACTTATTACACGAAAAGAAGCAGCAGAAATTTTAGGTATCAGCATTGCAACGCTGGACGCGGCCCGTAACAATGGTCTTATTTCTTATGTGCAATATGTGCAGAATGGCTGTGTGTACTTTACTTCAGCTGGCCTTCAGGAGTATATCGCAAAATGCACCCACAGAGCAAAGCCAGCAGAAAAGAACGCAACTTATCGTAAACCTCGCAGAGCTGGAGTATGAGCCGGTCCGTATCCTTGCTGGAAACGGAATGGTCTGATAAAACATAGATACAGCGCTGGAGTATATTCTTAGGAGGTGGCGGAATTGGCAAAAAGAAAAAGAGCAATTCCACAATACGGTACAGTTACGCTTAACGGCATAGATTATTATAGAACGCGGGTTCAGAACGCAGATGGAAAACTGGTGGCCCTTTATGCGAGAACACCGGAAGAATTATATGATAAAGAGTTGGGTGCATTAGAGCAGATCGACAACGATACATTCTGCCGGAAATCCCCGACGGTTGCAGACTACTGTGAAAAATGGCTTTTGATGCAGTCGGTTCATGTGAGGGCAACTACGCTGATAGATTATACATCAAAGGTCAGACGGCACATTATAAAAGAACTGGGACAGATGCGGATGGCAGATGTGACACTGGATGACATTCAGCTTGCACTTGTTCCTGTTTCCGAGAAGTCCGCTTCGGTATATAAGTCAGTGGTTATCCTGTATAAATCCATTTTCCGTGCAGCAAAGGAAAGTAAGATTATTGATAACAACCCAACGATTTACCTTACGGCCAAAGGTGGAGGCGTTCCGCAGAAGGACAAAGCGGCATTGACGGATGAACAGGCTTCCAGACTGCTGGATGCCATTCAGGGACTTCCGCCGTATGTATTTGTCATGTTAGGGCTGTATGCAGGCTTGCGGCGAGAAGAAATTCTTGCCCTAAAATGGGATTCTGTATATCTGGATGTGGATTGCCCTTATTTAACGGTACGCAGGGCATGGCACACAGAAAATAACAGACCGGTGATTCTGGATGAGCTGAAAACGAAAGCCGCGCATCGAAATATTCCGTTGCCGGTTTGCCTGGCGGACTGTCTGAAAGAGACAAAAGCTAATTCACAGTCAGAATATGTAGTGCCGAACCGGGATGGTGATCCGCTGTCCTATACACAGTTCAAGCGGCTCTGGCAGTACATTGTAACCCGAACAGTCAAGGAGCGTTTCTATTATCGCTACGAGGATGGAAAACGTGTAAAGCACACGGTTACGCCGGTCCTCGGTGAAAAGGCAGCACATAACGGCAAAGTGATTTACAGTTTGGATTTTGAAGTGACGCCGCATCAGCTGCGGCATACATACATTACGAATCTGATTCATTCGTCCGTGGACCCGAAAACGGTTCAATACCTGGCGGGGCATGAGAGTAGTAAAATTACGATGGATATTTACGCAAAGGTCAAATACAACAGACCGGATGAGCTGGTAAGAACAATGGGTGGTGCATTTGCCCAGTGGGATGCAGCACAGGCATAACAATCATAAAGAGCAGGAAACAAAGCTGGAGCGAGGCAAGGATGTCTCGCTCTTTGTTTTACATAATCCGTATCTTTGATTAAGTGGGTGCTTTCTGATAAAAAGAAGGTGTGAATTTAAGAACACTCATTATCAGGAAAGGAAGATTTGTATGGCTAAGAAAAAACAAAGCGTTCCAGAGTACGGAACGGTTACAAGAAAAGGAACACTGTATTACAGAACCAGAATTACAGATGCCGATGGAAAGCAGGTCAGCTTATATGCGACCACCTGTGAAGAATTATATGAAAAGCAGTTGGAGGCGCGGAGACAGGTGGAGGAGATCATCTTTCACCGAAAGCATCCGACGGTTGCCGAGTATTGTGAGAAATGGCTGCTGATGCAGTCAGCAAAGGTGTCTACGGCTACTATAAAAGGATACAGACAGAATATGAAGAATTATGTCATTAGCTCTCTGGGAGATATGTATATGGAGGAAGTGACTGCGGATGATATTCGTCTGGCGCTTGTTCCGCTGTCTCAAAAATCGAAAGGACTGTATGATACGGTAAATATGCTGATTAAGTGTGTGTTTTATTCGGCAGAGCGCAGTCAGCTGATAACCGATAATCCGTGTGTAGGAATTTCAGCAAAGGGCGGAAAAGCATCGAAAAAGAAAGATGCCTTAACAGATCAACAGGTTGCGGTTCTGTTGGATACGGTGAAAGAGCTTCCGCCATATCATTTTATTATGATTGGTTTGTATTCCGGCTTGCGTCGGGAAGAAATTCTTGCATTGCAATGGGATTGTGTATTCCTAGATGAATCCACACCATACATTTCTGTGCGGCGTGCATGGCGCGCGGAGCATAACAGGCCGGTGATTTCTACCGTCCTAAAGACAAAAGCAGCTAAAAGGGACATTCCCATTCCGAAGTGCCTGGTGGACTGCCTGCGGGAAGCAAAATCCAATTCCATATCGGAGTATGTGATTGCGGACAGTGAGGGACAGCCGCTTTCCTATTCTCAGTTTACGAGAGTTTGGCAGTATGTAGTTGTTCGTTCTGCGAAAGAGAGAACTTACTATAAATATGTGAATGGACAGAGCATCAAATATACCGTCAAGCCGACATTAGGAACAACACAGAGGAACAATCCCAAGATTCGCTATACCCTGAATTTCGATGTAACACCGCACTTGTTGCGGCATACCTACATCACGAATCTGCTCTATGCGGGCGTTGACCCTAAGACAGTTCAGTATCTGGCAGGGCATGAGAATAGTAAGACAACTATGGACATTTATGCGAGGGTCAAGTATAATAAACCAGAGGAACTTTTCGAGGTAGTGAATGATGCTTTGAACCAGGAGAATTTCGATGAAAAATCACCGATTTCTATGGTTAAGGAATAGGACAACCGACAACAGAAAATGCGAAAAAGCCCGTAATATCAAGGAAAAACGCACCATAGAGATGTTTAGTACGGCCTCAAAGCCGCTCGTCGCGCTCCGCAGTTCAGCAAGCGATAATCTACAGCTTAATAATGCTAAAAAAGCCCGGAAATACGCCATTTTCCGGGCTTTTTCTATGCCTGAAATCGCCTGATTCCGATGGTGAAATTTGAGGAAATTTGATTTCAAATTAACCCATTTTGATGGGTTTACCATGGGTTTACGGCCTATTTTTGAGCCTAATGGGTGGGAAAATGGGTTTACAGAAGGCCATTTTGGAGGGGAAATTAGCCCCATATCCTTGACAGATTTTCGGCAAAAATCCGGCTGAAACGGAATGAAAAACAGTGTCAGGTTCGTTTGGCGAGTTCTGACGAATTCTGCAAAAATTTAATATCAGGTATCCTGTTACATAGAGCCTTGGCTCATTCTTTGAAAACGAGAATGGGTCGAGGTTCTATTTTTTTCGCCCGAAATCCGGCGAGACAAATTTGAGCAGGAGGTAACAGGTATGACGGATTTCAATCAGAAGACCCATGACACCGATGTGGGCAGTCATGGCGGACAGTCAAGGCAGATGATGGAGGTGTTTGAGAACCAGGAGTTTGGTTCGATCCGCGTGTTGCAAGAGGCGGGCAAGACCTTTTTCTGTGCAAGCGATGTGGCGAAAGCCTTGGGGTATGTGAATCCCTACGCCGCAGTGAAACGCCATTGCAGAGGCCCCCTAACGAAACGCGAGGGGGTCGTTCAGAAGGTGAATCAGTATGGAGATGCTGGAGAGCAGGTCGTTGAAATCTCCTTTATCACAGAAGGCGATGTTTACCGGCTGATCGTTCACAGCAAGCTGCCATCGGCAGAACGATTTGAACACTGGGTGTTTGATGAAGTTCTCCCGTCCATTCGCAAGCATGGTGTGTATATGAGCGATTCCATTTTGGATCAGGTGATTCAGCATCCGGAGGTCATCTACACACTGGCACAGGAGCTTGTAGCCGAGAGAGAGCAGCTTGAGGGTATCTGCAAACAGCTGGATGCGGCACAGCCCAAGGCAGACTACTTCGACACCTTTGTAAATTCGGAAGATTGCACCTGCATCCGGAATTTCTGTAAGGAAATCGGAATCCCAGAGAAGACGGCAGTAGCTCTCTTACTGGATCACCGCTATCTGTACCGCAGTCCAAGCGGCTGGCTGATGCCTTTTGCAGACAAATCTGCAAGGGGCTATTTTATTGTCCGGGATTGCTACGGCAGAAGCGGAAAACTGGTGCAGCAGACGAGAGTGACCTGCAAGGGAAAGAATCATCTCTTCAAGTTGTTTAAGAAATGGGGTGTGATCGAATGACGCTTTTTACAGAGGGACGCCTTCAGGCGTTTGAACGCATGATGCAGGATACCGGCAAATACCATCGACGGGAGGACAGCGAAGATCGTTCGCGCAAATGTCCGAAGAAAAAAACGGAGCCTGCGAAAAAGGATGGTGAGCACCATGCCGGTATTCAGGGTTGAGAAAAACAGCAATTACACAACGATGTGCAATTACCACCTGCGGGATCAGGGTCTCAGCCTGAAAGGAAAAGGACTTCTCTCTATGCTGCTTAGTTTACCGGACACATGGAACTATTCGGTACGGGGATTATCTTCGATTACACCGGATGGCGTAGATGGGGTGCTTACAGCTCTGAAAGAACTGGAACGTCTTGGATATCTGGAAAGGAACCAGCAGCGTGAGAGTAACGGTCGGATGGGCAGAGCGGAGTATGTGATCTATGAGATGCCAAGGAAAAAGCCGTGTTCGGAATCACCGTGTACGGAAAAGCCGTATACGGTAAATCCGGATACGGACACACCGGTTACGGAAAATCCCGCGCAATTAAGTACTAATAGAACAAGTACTGAAACAATCAATAAAAGAGAGAAGAAGGAAATCCAGCACCGGTATGGCTCATACGAAAATGTCCTTCTCTCTGACACGGAATACGGCAAGCTCCGGCAGGAGTTCCCAGGAGATTATCAGATGCGGGTGGAACGGCTCTCTGAGTATATGGCTTCCACCGGCAGGAGCTACAAAAATCACCTTGCCACAATCCGGAGCTGGGCAAAGAGAGAAAAGCCGAAGTATAACCCGGCAGACTACACATTTGAGGAAGGAGACAGCCTATGAGCGACATGGTGCCTGAAGTCAGAGAGTTTCCGAGCTGGAAGTCCTGCTCTGCAAAATCTATGAGGACAACATTTTAGGAAAGCTGTCCGACAGCAGATACACCACTCTGGACGCTCAATACGAAAAGGAACAGTCCGAGCTTACCGTTGAAATCTCCGATCTGGAAAAGGCTATCAAGAGCTACGAGAAGCACGAAAAGGACGCTGACCGTTTTATCGCTCTGATTGACAAGTATGAGAACTTCGACAAGCTGACGATTGCCATGCTCAATGAGTTTATTGAGAAAATCCTTGTGCATGAGCGTGACCGCAAGGGCAGTATTCAGACCACACAGGAGGTCGAGATTTACTTCAATTTCGTGGGTCGTTTCGTTCCCCCTGCGTTTGGCGAAGTGGAGCTTACCCCGGAGGAATTAGAGGAAATCCGCAAGCGTGAGGAACGCAAGGACAGGCTCCACCAGAACTACTTGAAGCGGAAAGCCAATGGTAAACAGAAAGAGTATGAGGAGCGCACGAAAGCCAAGAAAAAAGCGGAGATTGAAGCCAGAAAACAGGCAATCCGCACCGAGGATATTGCCAGAGGGGTATTTATCCCGGTGAGCAGTTTGCCGCAGCTGGGACCGAGAAAGGGAGCGTGATTTTATGAAAGAGTTGAAACCGAGAATCCATGAGAACGGTATGGACTATGTGTTGGTGGGCGACTACTATGTGCCGGACTTGAAGCTGCCGGAGGAACGCCGACCTATTGGGCATTGGGGACGCTTGCACCAGTCCTATCTGAAATTGCACCGTCCCATGCTTTACAACGAGCTAATTTTGTCCGGCAGGCTCCACACCGTCGTTGCCGATCTGAACGAGCAGGCGGCAGACAGGCTGGACTTGATTATCCGGCAGATGATGAAAGCCGAGGGCGTGACCGAAGCCATGAAAGCGGAAAATCAGATGTTATGGGTGCAGTCAATGAACTCCATCCGCTGCCGGGCAGAGGAAATCATCAAGACGGAACTAATCTACTGTTGAGAGAGGTAAAGCTATGATTTTGAAAGCCATGTATAATGGGGAGTTTTATCCCTGCGAGACAGTTGTACCTACATCACCGGAATACCGAAAGGCAGTCATAGCCTGTGAAAAGCTCATGGAGCAGTTGTCCCAGCGGCTCAGCAAAGAGGACTATGAGCTGGTGCAGGAACTCCGGGCGCAGACAGCAATCGCCCAATGTGAAGAAAGTGAAAGTCACTTCAAGTATGGCTTTTCCGCTGGGCTGATGTTCAGCAGGAAGCCCATGAACAAGTGCAGCAGAAGAAAGAAAAATAGATGAAGAAAGCCGCCTGAGCAGAAAGAAACTGTTCGGGCGGTTTCAGCATTCGCCAGTAGATTTATTCACACTCTTGTGATAAAATTTACTACAATAAAGAGCGTGATAGCACTAATTTTATGGGGGGATGCTTAATGAATAGAATTTTGAAAAAATTTTTACAGCGGGGTGTCGATTTAAGTCCTGTGGGAGTTGAACTCCGTGAGGATAATACAAATTATTTTTGTACCCCAAAAGGGGCATCGGTTTTTGGATGGGCAGGGATAGATGGTATCCACTTCTGTTTCATTCGTGGATTTGGAGAGATGGTTTTCTCTGTCAGCCCCATGAATACTTCTCCTGATTATGTTCATCCAGTAGCTGAAAATTTTACCGACTTTCTGCGGCTTATACTGGCTTGTGGTGATGTGGCGGCAGTGGAACAAGCGTGGATGTGGAACGAAGCACAGTTTGAAGCCTTTCTCAATGAAAACCCTACAACCCAGGAACAACAGCAAACTTTATCGGAAATTTCAGAGAAGATGAATTTGTTGCCTATGGAACAACCGTGGACATATATCAAAAACCTGCAATCTTCCTTTGATTACAGTCAGATTAAATACACAGAAGATTATTACGATAATGATATGACTTCAGAGGCAGAATTGGTTGCCCCTGAATGGAAGGTCTACTTTGATGGAGATTTCTGGGGACATCGAGGTAAAGACCGTGCCGGAAAAGAGATCAAGCTGGATAAACAATTCGATTGGGCTGGATATCATTGGGTAATTCCGGCAGCTTATTCATGTAGCAAAGGACTTGTCGTTGATTTTTGTATGCGAGTTGATTCAGAAAGCATCCGTGACTTCATGAAAAAATGGAATCTGGACTGGGAAAATGACTCATGTGAAAATTTTACCCGTGAGCAACAGATGCAGATGGAATGGGAAAACCCACTTTGTTTTAACTTCAAACCTTGCTTGAAGTTAAACGAGAAAATATTACAGACAACCCATGGCTGCGCTGTGAGCTTTAATCCTTGTCTGCCAGATGGCGTTATCAATGAGTTGGAAGCAAAATGGGCAATCGACCATTATGGGCTGGATAGTACTTATGGCTGGGTCATATGCAGAGACGTATTTCCTTGGGGGACCAAGCATCACCCTGAAATCAATAAACTTTTTCTTACAATGGAGCAGCAACCAGGACAAGTTCCAGGCTCACATTTCAAAGTTCACGCACCCGGAGATTCATTTATGTTTTCCCATCCTGTTAGCGGAATAACCCATACACTGACCGTGCAGGAAATAGAACAGCAGACAGTTCCTCAAAATAGTTTTGGTTCTGATCGCTGGATTTATCCGACACATTATATTGCCATGAGTTATACACTTACCCCTGAACCGATGGAGAACATTTCGGTTTTTGACTGTGATGAAGGCGATAGACCGATAGAAGTTACACCAGACGATCATTCGTTCCGTCCAGTTGGCAGTAGTTCCTGTTTTGTTGTTGGTGTTATTGGTGGTGCAGATGGTCCGACAGCAGTTATATATGGAACAAATTCACAAGAAAAACTTCATGCTGCTTGTTCTGCTCTGCACTTTGAACCGGTTGGTGATGATGTCGAGTGGCGTATCGTGTTCAATGTTACGCAGTTTGACAAAGAAACATTCCCAATTATCTAAAAATACCCTTAGAACTCTAAGGGCGCACTTCTATACTCTCCTATCGGGAGTATCGTGCGTCCTGCGGAGCTTCATTCTCCGTCAGCAGAAGAAAACTGCTTGACCGAGAATGTTGCGTCACTTCGTTCCGTCAAGGTGGCTACACCCCCTTGCGCCGCTAAAGCGGCTATCCCTTGTGGACTTGCCGTCCGCAAACAGCATAAAATGCTGTTCGCCGCCAGCAAGTTTGAAGGCGAATAAAATGAATTTTATGGAACAAGCAAATCGGAATTTGAGGAGGTGTTCATATGAAGAGAGCATTGCTTTTTATTTTCATGACGGTTTGTGTATTAGGAATGTC
>NZ_WQPQ01000052.1:0-289 GCF_018785365.1 Clostridium sp. MCC344
CGAGCGTTGAAGCGGCCTTGCAAGCCGTGAGCCGTCGCAGGCAATGAGAACGCCTTGCCATCAGAATGGGGAGAGTTGAAATACTATGGGGCATGAAGCCTATGTCCGTCCGATGTGTCTGAAATGAAGTGAAAACCTATGGGGAGTCCCCGGCAATGCTGTCTGATGATAGGCCAACCGATTCGGCGTGGCTCCCCATCTTTTCAAAAAAGGAGCATTTTATGGGAAATGCGTTTGGAATGATCCCCGGCTTGGAAACGGACGAATGGAGCAATGACGCCTGCCGCGG
>NZ_WQPQ01000053.1:0-633 GCF_018785365.1 Clostridium sp. MCC344
TGCAGAACAGCAGTATTGAGCTGTTCCCGGAACTCCTTTGTGACAGGGTAGGCCATATCCCGATAGCCGCCTTTGCCGTCTGGCTGGCTGGGCATCCCAAGAAAGAGCCCCTTGCTGCCCTGTACGATTTTCAGATTTTCCACCACAAAGCAGTCATTGAATTTCACGCTGGCAAAGCCCATGAGGTTTTTCACAGGTTCGATGACCCGCACGCTTACATCCAGCTTTATAGGGGCGACTGGTGTTCCGCCCGCAGTTTTTTCCTGCATGGATTTCTCCTTTCCGCTTCGGGTCAGCATGGCCCGAAGTCTCTTAATGGCAGCCGAAGATGGATTTTGCAAGACTGCCTGTTTTGAATAAGGTAAAACACAGCAGCACCGTATATCCCACGCAGCCCCAGATCGCCCCGATGGGGTCGCCGTCGGTGGCGATACTCTGGATCAGCACCGCATAGATGGCGACACAGACCAAGATCAACAGACCTTGAAAGCCCACCGCAAAGAGGGAGCGGAAATAGTTCTGCCCCATGTGTCCGGTTTCCCTGTTGGGGACGGTGGCAAACGGGATAGGCGCTAAACTTGTGAGTAGTAGGGTAAGAACCCGGCGCCTTACCATATCACTATGGCAGGTTTC
>NZ_WQPQ01000054.1:0-11001 GCF_018785365.1 Clostridium sp. MCC344
TCGTGAATGCTTTGCCCAACGGGGGAATCGAACGAGAAGCCCCCACTTCAAGCGTGAGCTAAGTGGTGGGAGTATGTCACTTTACAGGAACCTCCAGGGAATTTCCTAAAAAAAGTACGCCAGACAATGAATTTCTCCATCATCTGACGCACTTTCTTAATTTTCTTTATCTGATTCCTTTTTGATCTATCACCGGCTGCCCGGCCATTCCATCGTTTCGTATGGATCTGTTTCCGTCCATCCGTCATTCTTCCGGATCTATTCTACGTCCTGTCCGCCCTTCACCTGCGGCCGTCCAAGGCTCTCCCACTTCAGGTAGGCGCTGATAAATCCGTCGAGTCCGCCGTCGAGCACCGCATTTACGTTTCCGCTCTCAAATCCGGTCCGGTGGTCTTTTACCATCGTGTATGGCTGGAGTACATAGGAACGGATCTGGCTTCCCCATCCGATATCTTTGATATCGCCGCGGATGTCAGAGAGCTTCTCTGCATTTGCCTGCTGCTTTAACATATACAGTTTCGCTTTCAGCATCTGCATTGCCTTGTCCTTATTCTGGAACTGGGAACGCTCATTCTGACACTGGACAACAACGCCGGTCGGGATATGGGTGATACGGACTGCAGATGACGTCTTGTTGATGTGCTGTCCGCCGGCACCGCTGGAACGGTAGGTATCGATCCGCAGGTCATCCGGGTTGATCTCGATATCCAGATCTTCCTCGATATCCGGCATAACATCACAGGATACGAAGGAGGTCTGTCTCTTTCCGTTCGCGTTGAACGGAGAAATTCTTACGAGACGATGAACGCCGCGCTCGGACTTTAAGTAGCCGAAAGCATTCTCACCGTTAATCTGGATCGTTACCGACTTAATACCGGCTTCCTCACCGTCGAGGAAATCGAGGACCTCGACCTGATAGCCTTTTCTCTCTGCCCAGCGGCAGTACATGCGGTATAACATGCTGCACCAGTCGCAGGACTCGGTTCCGCCCGCTCCGGCATTCAGTCTTAAGATCGCATTGTTATTGTCATATTCTCCGGTCAGAAGTGTGCGCAGACGAAGCGCATCGAGCTCAGAAGTGAACTCGTCGAGCATCTCCTGGATCTCCGGAATGATCGCCGGGTCATTCTCCTCGTACCCCATCTCGATCATCAGTCCGATCTCCTCATACTGATTCTGGAGCTTGTTGTACTCTGCGACCGTGTCCTTTAAGTTTTTCGCTTCTTTCACGAGTCTCGTAGATTTCTCTGCATCCTCCCAGAAGCTCGGCTCTTCCATGGTCTTGTCCAACTCATCGATCCTTCTGATCTTTGCCTCCAGATTCAGGGAATCACGAACCTCCTTTAACGGAGTTTCATATGTGGACAAGGTGTATTTAAACTGGTCTAACTCAACCATTGACTCTGTCCTTTCTTATAATGATTTAACAAGGTCAGCGCAAAAGCTTGCGCTGACCAGTAACATTTCAGTATCTTTCCGGCTGCCGTCTCTATGCCAGCGGTTTTCTTCCGTGACACTGCTTATATTTCTTACCGGATCCACACGGACACGGATCGTTCGGGTAGATCTTCTGGGTCTGGCGTCTCTGCGGAGCTTTTGCCGCGGAATCATCACGGTTTGTACCTGTAACCTTGGCTGCCGGCTCTCTCTCGACCTTCTCCTCTACACGGATATGGCAGAGAATACGGAGCGTGTCCTCACGGATCGCCGCAGTCATATCATCGAACATCTCGTATGCGCTCATCTTGTACTCAACGAGCGGGTCACGGTTGCCGTATGCCTGTAAGCCGATTCCCTCACGGAGCTGATCCATATCGTCGATATGGGACATCCACTTGTTGTCGATAACCTTTAAAAGTACCACACGCTCGATCTCACGAACCTGCTCTGCATCCGGGAATTCTGCTTCCTTGGACTCATAGAACTTCGTCGCAAGCTCTTTTAACATGTGCTTGAACTCATCTTTGTTCATCTTCTTGATCTCTTCTGTCAGCTCGATCGGCTTTAACGGAATGATCGGAAGAAGAAGATCATTTAATTCCTTGAATCCCCAGTTTTCCGGAGTCTGCTCGTCGCTGATGGACATGTCCACAGCGCCCTCGACAACGTCGTTGAGCATCTTCATGATCACTTCACGCATGTTCTCACCGTCAAGTACCTGGCGGCGCTCAGCGTATACGACCTCACGCTGCTCATTATTGACCTCATCGTACTTTAAGAGGTTCTCACGGATACCGTAGTTGTTTGTCTCGATCTTCTGCTGTGCCTTCTCGATCGCGGAAGACAGCATCTTGTGCTCGATCTGCTCATTCTCCGGAACACCGAGTGCATTGAACATGCTCATCAGCTTGTCGGAACCGAAGAGACGCATCAGGTCATCCTCAAGGGAGATATAGAAGCGGGACTCACCCGGGTCACCCTGACGTCCTGCACGTCCGCGGAGCTGGTTATCGATACGTCTGGACTCGTGGCGCTCTGTACCGATGATCTTTAAGCCGCCGAGTGCTTTGGACTCATCGTCAAGCTTGATATCGGTACCACGGCCTGCCATGTTCGTCGCGATCGTTACCGCACCGTGAACACCTGCGTCCGCTACGATCTCAGCTTCCAGCTCATGATACTTCGCGTTTAATACTTTATGCGGAACTCCGCGCTTCTTTAACATCTGGCTCAGCATCTCAGATGTCTCGATCGTGATCGTACCGACAAGGACCGGCTGTCCTTTCTCGTGTGCCTTTACGATCTCCTCGACAACTGCGTGGAATTTCTCTTTCTTTGTCTTATATACAGCGTCATCAAGATCCTTACGGATTACCGGACGGTTTGTCGGGATCACGATAACGTCCATGCCGTAGATATTACGGAACTCTTTCTCCTCAGTCTGGGCTGTACCGGTCATGCCGCCTTTTTTCGCGTACTTGTTAAAGAAGTTCTGGAATGTGATCGTTGCAAGAGTTCTGGACTCTCTCTTGACGTTTACATGCTCCTTCGCCTCGATGGCCTGATGGAGACCGTCGGAGTAACGACGGCCCGGCATGATACGTCCTGTGAACTCATCGACGATCAGGACCTCATCATCCTTGACCACATAGTCCTTATCGCGGAACATGAGGTTGTGTGCACGGAGTGCGAGGATAATGTTGTGCTGGATCTCAAGGTTCTCCGCATCTGCAAGGTTGTCGATGTGGAAGAATGCCTCGACCTTCTTCACACCCTGTTCTGTCAGGTTTACGACTTTCTCCTTCTCATTTACGATGAAATCACCGGTCTCAGTGATCTCCTCGCCCATGATGGCGTTGAGTTTATTAAACTCACCGGATTCCTCACCGCGGACCAGCTGCTTTGCAAGGACATCGCAAACCTCATAGAGCTTTGTGGACTTTCCGCTCTGTCCGGAAATAATAAGCGGGGTTCTCGCCTCATCGATCAATACGGAGTCGACCTCATCGATGATGCAGTAGTCCAGGTCACGGAGTACCATCTGATCTTTGTAGATCGCCATATTGTCACGAAGATAATCGAAACCGAGCTCATTGTTCGTCACATAAGTGATATCGCACTGGTAAGCTGCTTTTCTCTCCTCGGAAGTCATGGAGTTTAATACCACTCCGACCTTTAAGCCGAGGAACTCATGAACCTGTCCCATCCACTCAGCATCACGCTTTGCAAGGTAATCATTGACCGTTACGATCTGGACGCCTTTACCGGAGAGGGCATTTAAATATGCCGGACAGGTGGAAACAAGAGTTTTACCTTCACCTGTCTTCATCTCTGCGATACGTCCCTGATGAAGGACGATACCACCGATGAGCTGTACCGGGTAATGCTCCATATTTAAGACTCTCTTTGCTGCCTCTCTGACAGTTGCAAATGCCTCCGGCAGAATATCGTCGAGCGTTTCTCCTGCAGCAAGGCGCTCTTTGAACTTTCTCGTCTGATCCTTTAACTCGTCATCAGACATCGCCTGCATGGTCGGGCGCAGTTTCTCGATCTTATCGATGATCGGGTAAATATACTTTAATTCCCGGTCACTGTGCGTACCAAATATTTTTTCAACAAAATTCATTCTGCTTGTTCTCCTATATAAATAAATATCCACATGCGGCTACCCCCAGGCTTTCAACTGAAAATCCAGCCACATACACTGTTTCAATCTCTATCCGATGCCTTTTCTTCTATGTTGCGGCACTTTTCACATGACCGCATACGACTGCATCGTACAATCCTTAATATTTTAACACCTTCCGGGCTTTTATTCAATGACTTCATTTAATTTTAACAATTCGTACATAAATCTCTTATTTTTAAGGACGGTACTTTATAAATTTACAAATAAATGTCGCCTCCAGCAAACAAGCGCGACTCCCAAGCATGTTGTCGCGGCTGAACACCTCTACGGGCAGCAGACCAACGAGCTCCCGAAACCGTACCAGCACATGCACTCGCCGCGGTTTACTACCACTGTGGCAGCGGACCGGTGAGATTCCGGGCGGGAGCACATTGATCCGGGGAGATGGCTTCTCTTAGCTCGCGGGTGACTGCATTGGAGAACAAGGAACACTTGTCTGAGCGAAGCGAGTTGTGTTCCTCGTTCTCCGCCCTTAGCAGTCGCACGCAAGCTTAGAGGAACCCTCCCTGGATCGCCGGTGCTTCTGCCCGGAATCTCACCGGCCCGCAGATACTCCCCAGCGCCCGCAATCTCTTCTCCCCAAATTCCTGCCAAACCATTTTCCACTTAAAAACTGTGCCCCTTTCCCACACACTTCCAAAAATTCAGATATTTTCCTCCCCTCTCATTTTTCCCATCTTCTCCCCTTCCGGCATCCTCTTCCCGCAGCTTTTCCTCCATGATTCCCCCATTTCCCCCAGACTGTACAACTTGCACAAACCATACATTCGATTCTCCGGTTATCCACTTTATCCACACTAATCCACCAAAATTATGTGGAAAGTTGTCCACCTCGAAAAATGCCGATTTCACGCTATTTCGCAGTTATACACCAAGTTATCCACATTATCCACAGGTTTTTTCCTCCCCACCGGTGGATTTTACACTCTCTTTATATTTGTTTTATTTTTGTGAACATCTCATAAAATTTACATTTCCGACAACTTTTTTGCCCGATCCCATTGACAAACCCGGAAGACTTTATCTAGCTTTTGAGCTTTTATACACCTTTTTTTACCTTTTGAAATTTTCTCATTTTTTGTGTATTTTAGTTGTCTTTTACAGAATTTTGTGTTATACTTAAGCCATCCCAAACAAAGGAGTTGATTTTATGCGTTACACAATCAGCGGAAAAAATATCAACATTACACCAGGCTTAAAAGATGCCGTGGAAAGTAAATTAGGAAAACTGGAGCGCTATTTTTCTCCTGATACAGAAGTACAGGTAACATTAAGCGTAGAGAAAGGACGTCAGAAAATAGAGGTTACGATTCCTGTCAAAGGCAGCATTATCCGTGCTGAACAGGATTCCAGCGATATGTACGTATCCGTTGATCTTGTAGAAGAGATCATCGAGCGCCAGATCAAGAAATATAAAACCAAGATCGTCGATAAGAAACAGAGCGCATTAGCTTTCAGCGAAGCTTTCCTTCAGGAAGAAGCAGAGCAGGAAGAAACCGTTAATATCGTAAAGACAAAACGCTTCGCGATGAAACCGATGGATGCTGAAGAGGCATGCGTACAGATGGAACTTTTAGGACACAATTTCTTTATGTTCCTCAACGCAGATACAAACGAAGTAAACGTTGTTTACAAGAGAAAAGGCAACTCCTACGGACTGATCGAGCCGGAGTTCTAAGTGTTCTGAAATTTCATAAGAATGAATCACCGGATAGCGGCACCGATACGGATCATCGTACAGTGACCGGTTCTCCGGATCAGTAGAAAAACAGGCGGTACCTGATCTGAAATCGGTTATCGCCTGTTCTTTGTCTTCTTTTATCTCTTCTTTTTTGCACACGCCGCGCACGCCTCACATGCGCTCTTCGCGACTGCCATCCCGCCGAGGGATGTCTCGCGAAGCTCCGACGGGATCGAACGTCCGACCGCATACATGACTCCGATCGTCTCATCGATCGGGGTGATGCTCCGGATCCCGGCCATGGAGAGTTCTGCTGAGATCAGCGCATTCGAAGCGCCCATCGCATTCCGGTTCTGGCATGGATTTTCAACCAGTCCTCCGATCGGATCACAGACGAGTCCTAAGATATTCACGATCGCAAAGGATGCCGCATCGAGACACTGTGCCGGAGTTCCTCCGAGAAGCTCCACGGCCGCGGACGCCGCCATCGCACTCGCCGCTCCGACCTCCGCCTGACAGCCGCCCTCCGCTCCTGCCGTTGTTGCATTTCTCGTGATCAGGTAGCCGACTGCCGCCGCATTGAACAGCACCTTGCAGATCTCCTCATCCGTAAATCCGAAATTTTCCTGCAGCGAACAGAAAACTCCCGGGATCACTCCCGAAGATCCTGCGGTCGGTGCCGCCACGATAAGTCCCATGGAGGCATTGACCTCGAGAACTCCCACCGCGTAAGCGATCGCCTTCGACACTACATCCCCGCAGATATTCTTTCCGTTCTCCCGGAGTGTGTGCAGCTTCCGGCTCTCCCCGCCGATCATGCCGCCCATGCTGACGATGTTCTCCTTCAACGGCTTTTTCGCCGACGCCTGCATGATCGACCATGCCTTTTTCATCTTTTCCTTCGTCTTTTCCGGATCCTGCTCCAGGAAGGTCGTCTCCCGCTCAAACATCGCCTCGGAGATCGTTTTCTTTTCTTTCTCACAGTACTCTAAAAGTTCTGCTCCATTTGTAAAATTCATCGTTTTCCCTCCCGTCAGTCCAGATTGATCGCCGGAACCAAAAGTACATTTTTGACCGCCTCAAAGCCGCGCAGAGCGTTTACCACCTGGTTTGAGACCGTCGTGTCCACTTCAATGATCGCATAGGCCATCTTGCCCTTGCTCTCCCTGTAGAGGCGCAGGGAGCCGATATTTAAGTCGTATGCACTTAAAACTGCCGTCACGAATGCAAGCGTTCCCTTCTTGTCGATATGCTGGACTACGATCGTACTGTAATTTCCGGTGAGATCCACATCAACGCCATTTAACCGCGTAATGACCGCATTTCCGCCGCCGATGGACTTTCCGCGCAGGGACATCTCATTCCCGTTCTCATCCTTCACATAGATGTCCACCGTGTTCGGATAGATCTCCTTGTCCGTAAAATTCTCCTCAAAACTGAACTGGAGTCCCGCCTCCTTCGCGTACTCAAACGAATCGCGGATCCTCTCATCATCCGGATGGTACCCTAAGATACCGCCGACCAGCGCCCGGTCCGTGCCGTGCCCATGGTACGTGCGCGCAAAAGAGCCATAGAGAACAAAGCGCACCGACACCGGTTTCTCCACCATTTTTCCGGCGATAAAGGCGATCCTCAGCGCTCCCGCCGTGTGAGAGCTTGACGGTCCGATCATATTCGGTCCGAGAATATCGAACGTTCCGATCTCATTCATACCTGTTTCCTCATTTCCTGTATTTTTCGCAAAACGGCCATGATGCTGCATGGAAAATACGCAGCGCTGGATTATAAAACGCAGCTGCCGTTTTGCTTTTTTTTCTACATACTACACTATCCACTATTATACACAAAAAGGAGCTGTTTTTCCACAGCTCCTTATCGTTTCTTTTTTATAGTTCCTGCTGTAATTCTTCGCTTGTTCTTCTCTCTATTCCCGACAACTCCCAGCGGCAAGTCTCCGGGCAGGAGTGCCTTAATTCAGGAATCTGGCTTCCTCTTAGCTTGCGGGTGACTGCGTTGGAGAAGAGGAGACACTTGTCTGAGCGAAGCGAGTTGTGTCTCCTCTTCTCCGCCTTTAGCAGTCTCCCGGGAGCTTAGAGGAACCTTCCCTGAATTACCGAGTACTCCTGACCGGAGACTTGCCGCGTATCTTTCACCAAACCTTAATTCAGGAACGTAACCGCCTTCGCCGGCGTTCTGTAATACGCGTTGGAAATAATAATACCGGTCTTTGACGTGCTGGCGTGAATGATCTTTCCATCGCCGATATAGAGCGCAACGTGGTTGATCGTCTTTCCGCTCGCATAGAACAGAAGGTCACCCGGCTGGATCTCAGACAGGGAGATCTGCTTTCCGTTCGATGCCTGATCTCTCGAAGTACGTCCGGTGGAAACTCCAAAATGCTCAAAGATCCGCATCGTAAATCCGGAACAGTCCGCTCCGTTTGTCAGGCTTGTCCCACCGTATACATACGGATTTCCGAGGAACTGTTTCGCATAAGCCACGATCGCTGTGCGGACTGCAGAATCATATACCGCACTTCCCGGTCCGTTCTGGGTATCCTGGTAACTTCCGGAGGTTCCCGTACTGCTGCCTGTGGAAGTATTACTGCCGTCACCGCCCGGACCTGCCGTATTGCCGGTATTCTGGCTTGTGCTGCCCTGGCTGCTCTGGTTCGTCTGCTCCTTCGTCGTTCCGTTGTCCGCATTCGGATTCTGCGCGATCATACCGATCGAGGTTGACGGAGTGTCCTTATTTTCCGTGCTCTGTCCGGATTCCTTTTTCAGCTCCTCAACCTTTGCGATCGCATCGTCCGCCTCTTTCTTGATCCGGGCAGCCTCCTCAGCTTTCTGCTTTTCTTCCTCAACGCTGACCGCCTGCTTGAACTCTACCCTCTGTGTGACATAATCCTTATGAACATATCCGCTCAGGGATTCATCGACCTGGATCTCGATAAAATCGCCGTCTTCCTTCACTTCCAGATATTCCGAATCTTTGGAAAGTGTTGTGAGGACCGCGCTGTTCATATTCGGCTGTTCGCGGAGATTTAAACCGTCCGCGCTGACTGTGACATATACAGTTCCCACATTCTTTGCGATCTTCTCAGCCTCAGCACCGGTAATAAAATATTCTGATTTTATGTAACCTTTAACGGAACCGGACTGGATCTGATACCAGGTTCCTCCCTCTCCGTCCACCGTTGCAAGGATCGTCGCCGCACAGTTATTGTAGATCTTTCCGACAATACTGCTGGAGGTGTTCGCCTCAGAACGGATATTTACATAGTTGCTCACGTGGGAGATCGCCACATTATCGTAAGCCGACTGTTTATTTCCAACGGTCGTGATCCCCTCTCTGGCGCTCACCTGCACCGAAAGCGTCTCAGCCGCATAAGCAGCCTGCGGCATCATGAGCGCCATGCTCAGCCCGCAGACTGCGATGATTCTTCCTGCTCTGTTCATTCTTTTTCTTTTCTCCTGTCAATTACCGGCAATCCCGTCTTAATTCTGCATCCTGTCAAAAGCTGTCGATATACTTAATTCTGCCCGTTCAGATAAGCTTCCACCGATGCGACGCAGTTCGCGCCGTCCGCCACCGCCGTCACGATCTGGCGGAGCGCCTTTGTACGGACATCCCCGGCCGCGAAAATTCCCGGAACATTTGTCCTTCCGTCCTCGCCGGCTGCGATATATCCCGCCGGATCCATCTCCACGGATCCTCTGAATATCTCACTGTTCGGGGTGATCCCGACCGCGACGAACACGCCGTCCACAGCCAGGTCATTCTTCTCCCCGGTCTTCTTATTTAAAATTCTGAGTGTTTCCACCTTATCTGTTCCGACAATTTCTTCCGGGACTGTATCCCATAAGATCTCCACATTCGGAAGCTCCATCAGACGCTTCTGTAAACTCTTCGCTCCCCGGAACTCGTCTCTTCTGTGGATCACATAGACTTTCTCGCAGAGTCTCGCGAGGAAGATCGCATCCTCAAGGGCAACATCCCCGCCGCCGATCACCGCAGTCGTCTTTTTCCGGAAAAACGCACCGTCACAGGTCGCGCAGTAGGAAACACCTTTTCCCGTAAACTCCGCCTCTCCCAGGATCTCAAGCTTTCTGTGATGCGCCCCGGAAGCGATGATGACCGCTCTCGCAAGTCTCGTCTCCTTTTTGCAGACAACCTGATAGATCACAGGCGGGCGCTCCGCCCCGGCTTCTGCTGCCGTCAGGAGTTCCTGCTCCTCTTCCTTCCCGGATGCGTCTGCGGACTCCGCACTTTCGATCTTCTGTACGGTATCTTTTGCGAATTCCACCCCGAGCTTATCGGCATGTTCCCGGAATTTCATTCCGAGATCAAAGCCGCCGATCCCCGGAAGTCCGGCATAATTGTCTACCTCATATGTTGTAAGCACCTGTCCGCCGCTCATCATCTCTTTTTCGATCACGAGTGTCTCAAGCTCCGCGCGTTTTGCGTAGATCGCAGCCCCGAGTCCCGCCGGACCGGAACCGATAATGATCAGATCATAAATCTGTTCCATGATGCCTCCAATCTCAGAATCGATATATGTGATACATTTTCCGCACATCCTGTTCTTCATGTCCGCACCAGGCGGTCACAAAACACAAAAATACGCCTTGTATAGTATAGCACCATATATATCTATTATACAATCAGTTTCACTGAAATTTAAGTGGCATTCCTGTGGCAAAATACAGAAAAACGCAGCCATACGAGGGAGTACGACTGCGTTTTTCTACATCCTGATCAATTCACTTGGGGTAGTGACATACTCCCACCACTTAGCTCACGCTTGAAGTGGGGGCTTCTCGTTCGATTGCCCGTTGGGCAAAGCATTCACGAGCGATCCCCGTGTGTCCCACGGTTCTTTTTGGCTGATATCTTTTTATGATGCTTTTTCGCTTTTTTCTAATATGATCCCGGATATTCTCAGGCCTTCCCGGCAGATATTAATCGCCGCATTTTCATCACGGTCCATCTGGTTTCCGCAGCTGCAAAGATATACCCGCTCTTCCAGTTTCAGATCATGTTTTATTTTTCCACAACAACTGCATGTTCTGGAACTGGGATACCAGCGGTCGATGCGGACAAGTTTCTTTCCTTCCCGTTCCAGTTTATACTGCAAAAAATCTGTGAACATTCTCCAACCGTTGTCATGAACACTTTTTCCAAAATGATG
>NZ_WQPQ01000055.1:0-945 GCF_018785365.1 Clostridium sp. MCC344
TTTCCGTCCCTGCTGGAAGGTGGTATTTGCCATAAGTTTTTTCCGGCATTTCAGCCATGTGTCAGAGGAAATGAGTGCTTTATGGGGAGCGATAACAAGTATCTGGTCTTTTAAGCACCTGTCCTTGTCCTCCTTCACATCCCGCCCCTGATAGAGATAGCAGCCGTTTGTTCCGGCAAAGTCAGAAGCGTCATTGACAATCGCTGCGCCCTGGCTCTTGAAAAATTCGTACAGCTCCAAATCGGCCTGTGCGTAAACCGGGTTTCTTAAAAGCTGGGAAAGAAATGTACGGAACATGGATTTGCCATAAATTTTTATATCATGTTCCTCGAAGTATCGGGTAATATCTCCGAAGGAGGTTTCCGGTTCAGCGTACATTTCAAACATCAGCCGTACATGGTCGGCGGCTATGGGGTCGGCAACCATTTTCTTTGTGCGAATACCCTCTACCACAGTAGGCTCTAACTGATAACCGTATGGTGCCTGTCCGCTCATGTGGAAGCCTTTCAGACACCGGGAATAGTAGGCGTCTGTGACACGCTTCTGAATTGTCTCACGTTCAAGCTGGGCGAATACAATGCAGATATTCAGCATGGCCCGGCCCATCGGGGTCGAAGTATCAAACTTTTCTGTGGATGATACAAACTCCACATCATACTCTTGAAACAGCTCCATCATCGTTGCAAAGTCCAGAATAGAGCGGCTTATACGGTCCAGTTTGTACACGATGACCCGCCGGACCTTTCCCTTGCGGATCTCGCTCAGCAGCTTTTGAAACTCCGGCCTGTCCGTATTCTTACCGGAATAGCCTTTGTCCTTGAATACCCGGCAGCTCCCACCTTTCAATTCATACTTGCAAAAGTCGATCTGACTTTCAATGCTGATACTGTCCTTGCGGTCTACTGACTGTCTTGCGTAAATACAATCTTCTCTGATAAATTCCAT